>NZ_JBRRCR010000118.1:0-10132 GCF_056759115.1 Stenotrophomonas sp. STEN087
CGCGGGGGGCTGCCCCCGGGGGGCGGGGGGGGGGGGGGGGGGGGGGCCGCCCCCCGGGGGGGCTGCCCCCCGGGGGGGGGGACCCCCGCTGGGGCTGGGACCCCCACCGTCATCCCCGGTACACGCGGCTTAGAACCAAAAGGAATAACATTCTGGCCCAAGGCGCAGGCGCGCAACCGCCGGCGCTGGTAGGCTGCACGCCCCTTCCATCGCCCTGCCGGTGAGCCACGCCCGTGATCGAGTTCCAGCGCCTGCACAAATCCTATGCCGTTGCCGGCCGCCAAGTGAGCGCGCTGCAACCGCTGGACCTGACCATCGAGGCCGGCGAAGTGTTCGGCATCATCGGCCATTCCGGCGCGGGCAAGTCGACCCTGATCCGCATGATCAACCGCCTGGAAGAACGCAGCGGCGGGCGCCTGCTGATCGGCGGCGAGGACATCACCGCGCTGGATGCCGACGGGCTGCGCGCGCTGCGCCGGCGCATCGGCATGATCTTCCAGCACTTCAACCTGCTGTCCTCGCGCACCGTGGCCGGCAACGTCGCCTTCCCGCTGGAACTGGGCGGCATGGCCAGGGCCGAGATCGACGCGCGCGTGGCCGAGCTGCTGCAGACCGTCGGCCTGCAGGACCACGCGGCGAAGTATCCGGCGCAGCTGTCCGGCGGCCAGAAGCAGCGCGTGGGCATCGCCCGTGCGCTGGCCACCCGCCCCCAGATCCTGCTGTGCGACGAAGCCACCAGTGCGCTCGATCCGCAGACCACGGCCTCGGTGCTGTCGCTGCTGTCGAAGATCAACCGCGAGCTGGGCCTGACCATCGTGCTGATCACCCATGAGATGGATGTGATCCGCCGCGTCTGCGACCGAGTGGCCGTGCTCGATGCGGGTGAGCTGGTGGAAACCGGCCCGGTCACCCAGGTCTTCCTGCACCCGCAGCACCCGACCACGCGCCGTTTCGTCAGCGAATCGGAGCATGTGGACGAGGGCACGCTGCACCGCGATTTCGACGTGGTCGGCGGCCGCATCGTGCGCCTGACCTTCCTCGGCGGCGATACCTACGAACCGCTGCTGGGCAGCGTGGCGCGGCAGACCGGCGTCGACTACAACATCCTCTCCGGGCGCATCGACCGGATCAAGGACACCCCGTATGGCCAGCTGGTGGTCGCCCTGGTGGGCGGTGACCAGTCCGCCGCGCAGGCCGCGTTCGTGGCCGCCGGCGTGCACGTTGAGGAACTGCGTCGATGATCGTCGCTACTGCTGAAGGCTTCTTCCGCCATCTGGATGCGGACAAGTGGGTGGATATCGGCAAGGCCACCATCGAGACGCTGCTGATGATGGCCGGCTCGCTTCCGCTGACCCTGGCCATCGGCCTGCCGATGGGCGTGCTGCTGTACGTGTTCGGCGCGCCGCAGATGAAGCGTCGTCCGTTTGCCTACGGCGTACTGGCGATCGTGGTGAACCTGCTGCGTTCGGTGCCCTTCATCATCCTGATGGTGGTGCTGATTCCGGTGTCGCTGTGGCTGATGGGCCAGTCGATCGGCGTGCTCGGCACGCTGCCGGCGCTGGTGATCGGTGCGGCGCCGTTCTATGCGCGCCTGGTCGAGACCGCGCTGCGCGAAGTGGACCGTGGCGTGGTCGAGGCCGCGCAGTCGATGGGTGCCACCACCTGGCAGCTGGTCACCCGGGTGCTGCTGCCTGAAGCGCGGCCGGGCCTGATTGCCGCCGCCACGGTCACCACCGTCGCCCTGGTCGGCTTCACCGCCATGGGCGGCGCGATCGGTTCGGGCGGCCTGGGCGACCTGGCGCTGCGCGAAGGCTACCAGCGCAACCGCACCGACGTGGCCCTGGTCACCGTGGTGGTGCTGCTGATCCTGGTGCAGCTGCTGCAGATGCTTGGCGACCGCCTGGTCGCGCATTACACCCGCAAGTAACCCGGTGCCGGGCGTCGCCCGCATCGTTCGGGTAGCGCCGGACCATGCCCGGCGGCGGCATGACGCAATCGATCCATTGAAAACCTGAATCACCGAACCGGGACTGGCAGCACATCCAGTTGCTTGGTATATTCCGCGTGACGTAATACGTTTTACGGAATGATCCGGTCCTTCCGTTGCAAGTACACCCGCGCCTTGTTTGAAGGCCACTGCGTGCGCGCTTGGCTGCCGATTCGACGCGCAGCCGAGCGCAAGCTGCAGATGCTTGACTCGGCACAGACGCTGGCGTTCCTGCGTAGTCCGCCTGGCAACCGGTTGGAGGCACTGGCTGGCGACCGCAAAGGGCAGCACAGCCTGCGCATCAACGATCAGTGGCGGCTGTGTTTCATCTGGACCGACAGCGGTCCGCAATCCGTGGAAATCGTTGACTACCACTGAGGCATTCGCCATGAAGCCAATCGACAATCGCCTGCGGGCCATCCATCCCGGCGAGATCCTGCGCGAAGAGTTCCTCTCCCCACTGGCCTTGAGCGTGAACGCGTTGGCGAGGGCACTGGATGTTCCGGCCACCCGCCTGCATGCCATCGTCCATGGCGAACGCGCGATCACCGCCGATACTGCTGCCCGGCTGGCGCGCCATTTCGGCGGTGATGCCGCATCGTGGCTGGCGCTGCAGGCGACTTACGACCTGAAGACGCTGCCCACGCTTGGCGAGATCGAGCGCCGCGTGCAGCCGCGGGCGGCATAAGGCACGTCACGTACGCCGGTCATGGCCCGGTATAGTTCGGGTAGCGCCGGGCCATGCCCGGCGACGCTTTCTCAGCGCACGTTCGGGACTTCGTAGCCCAGCTTGCCGACCTGGTCGGCGTGCTGCGGCACGCGCTTGAGCTTGTCGGTGTTCACGCCGTACTCGTCGCGCAGGCGCTCGGCCAGCTCTTTGTACAGCGCCTTGTCCATGTCCGGCTGGCGCGAGAAGATCCAGGCCATTTCCCGTCCCGGGTAGCCGATCATCGCCCACGAATAGTCCGGGGCGACTTCCAGCACGCGCGAATGGGTCGGCACGATCCGGTAGAACCAGGTGCGCCAGGCGTGGTTGCCGCTGTCGGCGTCGACGCTGGCACGTGCACGCACTTCCTGCTGCGGCGCACCGAAGCCATCGCGGTAGCGGTAGACGATGCCCACCTTGTTGTCTTCGCGCAGCGTGTACTCGTTGACGCTGGCCACGTGGCCGCGTTCGATGAAGTTCGGCACGCGGCCGATCACGTACCAGGTACCCATGAAGCGCTGCAGATCGATCGGCGCACCATATTCGGAGGCCCCCGATGCGCTGGCGCGCGGCGACGGCGGGTCGCTGGCGGCCAGCGCGGGGCCTCCAAGGGACAGAGCCAGCAACACGGCGCAGAACGGGCGGATCGAGGACATGCGGGAGCGAACTCCATTGGGTGCCCAAGCATGGTCGACTGTGTGTGCTCGATCCGTCAATGGTGTCGCAGCTCCTGAGAAGGCGGCGCGCCAAGCTGGGCATCATCGAATCGTCGAGAACGCCCATGAACGCTCGCTCTTCCCGTCGCAACCCTGCTGAACGCGACAGCTTCGCCTCCGACCGCCGCCTGCTGCGCAGCGTGCAGCAGCTGGCCTTGGCCGGGCTCGCGCTGGTGCTGGTGTGGCCGGCGGCACGCGGCAGCAGTGTCTGGCTGGGCTGGCTGCCGCTATGGCTGGTGGGCATGCCGGTGGCGGCCTGGTGGGCGCTGCTGGGCTGCCCGTTGCCGCTGCGGGCCTGGCTGCGCCGGTTGCGCCAGCCGGGCGTGCAGGCCAGGCGCCTGCCGGCACGGGCGCGGCGCGCGCGTACCGCTGCGGCCTGACCTTCGACACGGGGGCGGCCCCGGGGATCCGTGCTAGCGTTCCAGCGCTTATGACTGCCTGGAACCGCAATGTCACGATTCGCTTCCGCCTGCCTGCTGGCCGGCATGATGACCGCTGCTTCGGTGGGGACCGCCGTGGCTGCTGAAGAAACCGACCGTTACGCCTGGCTGGAGGACGTCACCGGCGACAAGCCGCTGTCCTGGGTCAAGGAACAGAATGCCAAGTCCGAGGGTCGCCTGGCGCAGACCCCGGCCTTCAAGCAGATGGAAGCCAGCATCCGCGAGGTGCTCGATTCGGACGCCAAGATTCCCGGCGTGCAGAAGATCGGCGACTATTACTACAACTTCTGGAAGGACCAGCAGCACGAGCGCGGCCTGTGGCGCCGCACCACCCTGGCCGAGTACCGCAAGGCCTCGCCGCAGTGGGAAACCGTGCTCGATCTGGATGCACTGAACAAGGCCGAGGGCGAAAACTGGGTCTGGCACGGCGCCGACTGCCTGCGCCCGGACTACAGCCGCTGCCTGATCGCGCTGTCGCGCGGCGGCGCCGATGCCGATGTCACCCGCGAATTCGACCTGGCCAACAAGACCTGGATCAAGGACGGCTTCTTCCGCCCCGAATCCAAGGGCGGTCTGGGCTGGATCGACCGTGATTCGGTGTTCGTCTACACCGATTTCGGTGCCGGTTCGATGACCACCTCCGGCTACCCGCGCGTGGCCAAGCTGTGGAAGCGCGGCACGCCGCTGGCCTCGGCCAGCGTGGTCTACGAAGGCAAGCCGGAAGACATGTACATCGCGGCGATGCACGATGACACCCCGGGCTTCGAGCGCAATCTGGTCAGCCGTACGCTGGCCTTCTACAACAACGAGCTGTACCTGCGCGCCGACAATGGCACGCTGACCAAGATCGACGCGCCGAACTCGGCCGAGAAGGGCCTGCACAAGCAGTGGCTGACCCTGGAACTGCGCGACCCGTGGACCGTGGGCGGCAAGACCTACGCCTCCGGCTCGCTGCTGGCGACAAAGCTCGACGATTTCCTGGCCGGCAAGCGTGATTTCGAAGTCCTGTTCACCCCGACCGCGACCACCTCGCTGGCCGGTGCCACCTGGACCAAGAGCCACCTTGTGCTGAACGTGCTCGACGACGTCAAGAACCGCCTGTCGGTGCTGACCCCGGGTGCCAACGGCTGGCAGAAGAGTGAGTTCGTCGGTGCGCCGGCCTTCGGCACCCTGGCCGTGGGCGCAGTGGACAGCAACGACAGCGATGCGGTGTGGCTGACCGCCACCGATTACCTGACCCCGACCACTCTGGCCCTGGCCGACGTCGGCAAGGCCCCGGAAACGCTGAAGACCATGCCGGCCTTCTTCGATGCCGAGGGCAAGGTGATCGAGCAGCACTTCGCCACCAGCAAGGACGGCACCCGCGTGCCGTACTTCGTGGTGCACGACAAGGCGATGAAGCTGGACGGTTCCAACCCGACCCTGCTGTACGGCTACGGTGGCTTCGAGATCTCGCTGACCCCGAGCTACTCCGGTGGCATGGGCCGCGCCTGGCTGGAGAAGGGCGGCGTGTACGTGGTCGCCAACATCCGTGGCGGTGGCGAGTACGGCCCGCGCTGGCACCAGGCGGCGCTGAAGCAGAACCGTCACAAGGCCTATGAAGACATGGCCGCGGTCGCGCAGGATCTGGTCACCCGCAAGATCACCACGGCCAAGCACCTGGGTGTGCAGGGCGGCAGCAACGGTGGCCTGCTCACCGGCAACATGCTCACCCAGTACCCGGAACTGTTCGGTGCGGTGGTGGTGCAGGTGCCGCTGCTGGACATGAAGCGCTACAGCCACCTGCTGGCCGGTGCCTCGTGGATGGCCGAGTACGGCAACCCGGACACCAGCGACTGGGAGTTCATCAAGACCTTCTCGCCGTACCACCTGTTCGACGCGAAGAAGACCTACCCGCCGGTGCTGTTCACCACCTCCACCCGCGATGACCGCGTGCATCCGGGCCACGCCCGCAAGATGGCGGCGAAGATGATCGACGCCGGCAAGGACGTGACCTACTACGAGAACATCGAAGGTGGCCACGGCGGCGCAGCCAACAACGCGCAGGCCGCACACATGTCGGCCCTGGCCTACAGCTTCCTGTGGGAGCGCTTGGGCGGCAAGTAAGCAGAACGGAAAACGCCGCCCTCGGGCGGCGTTTTTCGTTGGGTTCCGCGCATCCACGCATGGCGTGGATCTACCAGTAAAGCCACGCCACGCGTGGATGTCGTTCGCGCCGGTCAGGCGCCCCAGCTTTTCAACCCGCGCGCAATCCGCTCCACCGCCTCCTGCAGCCGCGGCACTTCCTGCGTATACGCCAGGCGCACATGCTGGTTGGCGCGGTGGAAGCCGAAATCCAGGCCCGGGGTGAATGCCACGTGCTCGGTTTCCAGGAAGTGCGCGCAGAACGCCTGCGCATCGTCGGTGAACGCACTGACGTCGGCGTACAGATAGAACGCACCCTGCGGCTCCACCTCGATGCGGAAGCCCAGCTCGCGCAGGGCCGGCAGCAGGAAATCGCGGCGCTGGCGGAACGCTTCGCGGCGCTGTTCGAAGATCGCCATCGATTCCTCGCTGAAACAGGCGAGGGCGGCATGCTGGGCGATGCTCGACGCGCTGATGTACAGGTTCTGCGCCAGCTTCTCCAGATCGGGCACCGCCGCCGGCGGCGCCACCAGCCAGCCCAACCGCCAGCCGGTCATGCCGAAGTACTTGGAGAAACTGTTCAGCACGAAGGCGCTGTCATCCACCTGCAGCACGCTGGGTGCATCCAGGCCGTAGGTCAGGCCGTGGTAGATCTCGTCCACCACCAGGTGGCCGCCGCGCGCATGCAGCGAGGTCGACAGCGCGGCCAGTTCATCGGCCGACAGCACGGTACCGGTGGGGTTGGCCGGTGAAGCGACCAGCGCACCGACGCTGTCGGCATTCCAGTGCTGTTCCACCAGCGACGGGGTCAGCTGGTAGGCGGTGTCGGGGCCGACCGGCACCAGCTGCGCGCCGCCTTCCACCAGGCGCAGGAAGTGGCGGTTGCAGGGATAGCCGGGGTCGGCCAGCAGCCAGTGCCGGCCCGGATCGACCAGCAGGCTGCTGGCCAGCAGCAGTGCGCCGGAACCACCGGGGGTGACCAGGATGCGCTCGGGATCGATGTCCAGGCCGTAGTGGCTGCGGTAGAGACCGCTGATCGCCTGGCGCAGGGCCGGCAGGCCGCGCGCGGCGGTATAGCGGGTATGGCCGGCCGCCAGTGCGGCCTGGCCGGCGCGCACGACCGGTTCGGCGGTGGTGAAGTCCGGTTCGCCGATCTCCAGATGGATCACGTCGTGGCCGGCCTGTTCCAGCGCCTGCGCGCGGGCCAGCAGGGACATCACGTGGAACGGGGCGATTTCATGGCTGCGCCGGCTGTAGCCCGGCGTGTGGGGCAGGGTGCTCATGCCGCCATGGTACGCCGCGCCCGGGGTCGGATCCCTTTTGCCTGCAAAAGGGCTCTGACCCCGGCAAGGTCGCGGTAATGCCGGCAGGCATGGCCACCATGACGATCCGCAGGGTTGCCCACCGTCCTTCCGCAACCCAGACTCGGGCGCAAGGACGCCATTGCATTGCCCCTCAAGGAGCCCTATCTCATGAAATCCACCCTCTGCCTGTTGCTTGCCAGCCTGATGACCAGCACCGTTACCGCCGCCACCCCGCCCGTTCCGCCGGATGCCGCCAAGCACCCGCACGAGGTCAAGGCGCCGTTCGGCGCCACCCGCAACGACGACTATTACTGGCTGCGCGACGACAAGCGCGAGAACAAGGACATGCTGGCCTACCTGCAGGCCGAGAATGCCTACACCGACCAGCTGCTGGCGCCGCTGAAGCCGCTCGAAGACACCCTGTACAAGGAAATCGTCGGCCGCATCAAGCAGGATGATTCCAGCGTGCCGGCGCGCGAGCGCGGCTACTGGTACTACAGCCGCTACGAGACCGGCCAGGACTACCCCATCCACGCGCGCCGCAAGGGCAGCATGGAGGCGGCCGAGGAAATCCTGCTGGACGTCAACGCGATGGCCGCCGGCAAGGGCTATTTCAGCGTCGGCGCGATGGAAGTCAGCCAGGACAACCAGCTGCTGGCCTGGGCCGACGATGATGTCGGCCGCCGCCAGTACACCATCCGCTTCAAGGACCTGGCCACCGGCAAGGTGCTGCCTGACGTCATCACCGGCAGCTCCGGCAACCTGGTCTGGGCCGACGACAACCGCACCGTGCTGTACGTCGAGAACGATCCGGAAACCCTGCTGACCGTGCGGGTGAAGAAGCACGTGCTGGGCACCCCGGCCAGCGCCGACACCGTCGTCTACGAAGAGAAGGACGACAGCTTCTACATGGGCATCGGCCGCACCCGCGACGATCGCTTCATCACCATCGGCGTGCACAGCACCGTGTCCTCGGAAGAGCGCTACGCGCCGGCCAGCGACCCGACCACGTTCACCGTGCTGGCCCCGCGCCAGCGTGACGTCGAGTACGACGCCGACCACTACGACGGCCGCTGGGTGATCCGCACCAACGATGGGGCGAAGAACTTCAAGCTGGTCACCGCGCCCACCGATGCCAGTTCGCGTGCGCAGTGGAAGGACTGGATCGCGCACGACGATGCGGTGTTCATCGAAGGCTTCGAGCTGTTCGACAGCTACACCGCCATCGCCGAACGTTCCGAAGGCCTGGAGCGCATCCGCCTGCTGTTCAAGGATGGCCGCAGCGACTACGTGAAGGCCGACGAGCCGGCGTATTCGATGGGCCTCGGCGACAACACCGAGGCCGACACGCCGTGGCTGCGCTACGTCTACACCTCGATGACCACCCCGACCACCGTGTTCGAACTGAACACCGCCACCGGCGAGCGTCGCCAGCTGAAGGTGCAGCCGGTCATCGGCTATGACGCCTCGAAATACGAAACCGACCGCGTCTGGATCACCGCGCGCGACGGGGTGAAGGTGCCGGTGTCGCTGGTCTACCGCAAGGGCTACCAGAAGGATGGCAAGGGCGCGCTGTTCCAGTACGCCTACGGCAGCTACGGCATGTCGATGGACCCGTATTTCAACCAGACCGCGGTGAGCCTGCTCGACCGTGGCGTGGTCTACGCCATCGCGCACATCCGTGGCGGCCAGGAAATGGGCCGCGACTGGTACGAGAACGGCAAGCTGCTGCACAAGCAGAACACCTTCAACGACTTCATCGACGTCACCCGTGGCCTGGTGGCGCAGGGCTGGGCGGCCAAGGATCGCGTCGCCGCCTCCGGTGGCAGCGCCGGTGGCCTGCTGATGGGCGCGGTGGCCAACCAGGCGCCGCAGGATTACCGGGTGATGGTGGCGCAGGTGCCGTTCGTCGACGTGGTCACCACCATGCTCGACCCGACCATTCCGCTGACCACCAACGAGTACGACGAGTGGGGCAACCCGGAGCAGAAGCAGTACTACGACTACATGCTGTCCTACTCGCCCTACGACAACGTCAAGCAGCAGGCCTATCCGTCGCTGTTCGTGGGCACCGGCCTGTGGGATTCGCAGGTGCAGTACTGGGAACCGGCCAAATGGGTGGCCAAGCTGCGTGACGACAACACCGGCCACTACCCGATCGTGTTCCGCACGAACATGGAAGCCGGCCACGGCGGCAAGTCCGGGCGCTTCCAGCGGTACCGCGAACTCTCCGAGTCGTATGCGTTCGTGCTGCAGCAGCTGGGCATCGTCCAGCCGTGATCGCGACAGGGTGCCGGGCACTGCCTGGTACCCTGAACCGGTATCCTTGCGGCCATGACCGCGCCCGCGCCACCGCCTCCGGATGACACGCCGCCGCCGCGCGTGGTGCGTTTCCGCTGGGCGTGGTGGCTGCTGGCCTATGCCAGCCTCGGCACCGGCATCGTCGGCATCTTCGTGCCGGGCCTGCCGACCACCGTATTCATCCTGATTTCGGCCTGGGCCGCCTCGCGCGGCTCCGAGCGCCTGCACACCTGGCTGCTGCAGCACCCGCGGTTCGGCCCGGCCATCGCCAACTGGCAGGCGCACGGTGCGGTCAGCCGCTACGGCAAGTGGATGGCCACGATCACCATGGCCGCGTGCGCCGGCATCATGCTGTGGTGCGTGCCGATCGCCTGGGTGAAGTGGTTTTCCATCGGCAGCATGACCGTGGTGGCGATCTGGCTGTGGACACGGCCGCTGCCGCCGCCGGAATAACGTCTCCGCCGGGCATGGGCCCGCGCATACAGGGGTGGACCGGTGCGGTAGCCCCCGGCCCAGCCCCGCCGCTAGGGTGGCCCCCCCCACACACACGCCAA
>NZ_JBRRCR010000119.1:0-10079 GCF_056759115.1 Stenotrophomonas sp. STEN087
CGGAGGTCTGTCGAAGGCGGGGTGGGTCCGGTTGAGGGGGTGTGAGCGGCATGGATGCCGCGACCAAGCCCCCATGGGTGAGGGCGCTTTGCTTGCGAAGCACTGCTTCGCGAGCGCCCGAACGCACAGCCGCCAGCGGCTGGGCCGGACCCCGGAGGGGGGTTTACGGCGTCCCCCTCAACCGGACCCACCCCGCCATCCCACGGAATGCAGGCGTTTGACGTTGACGGTGATTCGGCAGGTGCAGGGCTGCAAGCCCTGCCAGAACACAACCCCTCAGCTCTCGCAGCCGGCGAAGAGGTCGCGGTCGCGTTCGTAAAGTGCCGTCTTCACCTGCATCAGCCCCAGCACCGACGGGAACAGGTTGTCGTGGTCGGTGTACGCCGCCGAACGCTTGCGCAGGCACTGCAGGTCCAGCCCGCGGCTGCGGGCGAAGCCCGGCGAGAACCACATCGTCATCGGCACGCTGGTCTGCTCGGCCGGAGCGATCGCGTACGGTACGCCGTGCAGGAACAGGCCCTTCTCACCCAGCGACTCGCCGTGGTCGGACAGGTAGATCATCGCCGTGTCGTAGTCCTGCAGGCCCTGCAGCGTGCCGATCGTCTTGCTCAGGAAGTGGTCGGTGTAGAGCACCGCGTTGTCGTAGCTGTTGACGATCTCCTCGCGCGAGCAGCGGCCGATGTCACGCGTATCGCAGGTCGGCTTGAAGCGCGCGAAAGCCGCCGGATAGCGCTCGAAGTAGGCCGGGCCATGGTTGCCCAGCTGGTGCAGCACCACCACGCGATCGCCCGGCTTGGCACGCACCTGCGTGGCCAGATCCTGCAGCAGGATCTCATCCATGCAGCGGCCATCCGCACACAGGCCGGGCGTTGTCGCGTCGGACAGTGACTGGAAATCAAGGCCTTCGCAGACGCCCTTGCAGCCGGACTGGTTGTCACGCCACAGCGGCGTGACGCCGGCGCGGTTCAGCACGTGCAGCAGCGACTGGTGCGCGCGGATCTTCTTCTCGTCGTACTCGTGCCGGCCCCAGGGCGAGTACATGCAGGGCAGCGAGACTTCGGTGCTGGTGCCGCACGAATGCATGTCCGGGAAATTGATCACCGGCGCCTGCGCCAGTTCCGGGGTGGTGTTGCGCCCGCCGTTGAGGCCCCAGTTCTGCGCACGCACGGTTTCGCCCATCACGATCACCAGCAGCCGCGGCTTGCTGGTCGGTGCGCGTGGGGTGGCCTTGGCATCGGTGCCGATCGGCAGCTTCGGCGCGCGCTGCACCGGGTTGTCGCCGCGCAGCGCACGCGGCATGCCCAGCAGCACGTTGGCCGGGGTGGCCAGATAGCGGACTTCGCGCTGGTTGCGCATCAGCGCCGAGACATCCTGGAACGAAATCAGCGCGCCACCCACGGCGGTGACCGCCGCCACCAGCAGGAAGCCCACGCGCCACAGCAGGGTGCGGCCCCAGCTGCGGCGGCGCAGTTCCACCCGCAACAGCAGCACCATCGGCAGCACCGCCAGCAGCAGCACCGGCCAGACCAGCGAGGCCGTCATCAGCTCGCGGCTTTCCTTCGGATCGGTCGCCAGCACGTTGCGCAGCATGTCCGCATCCAGGTAGATGTGGAACTGGCTCATGTAGTGCGCGGCGAAGGCGGTCACCAGCAGCAGCACGCTGGTCACCACCTTGGCATTCCAGCGCCAGACCAGGATGCCCAGCAGCACGCCGTGCGCGCCGAGCAGCAGCAGGAACAGCGACAGCGCGTAGCGCAGGCTGCCGGGGTGGCTGGCCATGGCGCTGTGCCAGAACAGGCCGTTGCCGGCCACCGCGAAGAACAGGCTGGTCAGCGCGATCAGCGCTTCGGTGGACAGCTGCGGGCGCCAGCGATGAAGGCTGGCCAGTGCCGGCAGGCGCAGCGAACGTTGGACCGATGCATTCATGCACGTGCCTCCTGGCGGGTCGGACGTTCCAGCGTGCGCCGGGCCAGCAGCCGCTCCGTGATCAGGAACAGGCCCAGCGACAGCAGCCAACACAGCAAGGCCGTGGCAACGTCATGCGAAAGAAAATGGGCGCCGCGCAGCTGCTGGCTGATGCCGAACACCAGGCCGCTGCCGAGGCCGATCCACAGCCCGGCCCAGCGCCACGCCGGGCGCCAGAGCAGGGCGAAGAAGTACAGGCACAGCCAGGCGTAGCCGGCGCTGGCATGGCCGGCCGGGAAACAGGCACGCACGGGCATGCCCTCGGGGCGGCTGGCCAGCAGGCCGATGAAGGGCTCGTGGCCGCCATAGCGCAGCAGGTCCCAGGGGCAGTCCATCGGCACCAGCGCCTTGAGCAGCGAGATCAGGCCGGTGCCCAGCGCCATCGCCGCCACCACGTACAGCAGCGCCCAGCGCAGGGTGCGGTCGCGGCCGCGGCGCCAGTGGTGGAAGCACAGCAGGATCGCGACCAGCGCTGCAGCGGTGCTCAGCCACTTGCCACCCTTGTGCACGACCGCGCGGGTCAGCCAGGCATCCTGCAGTGCCCAGTGGCCGCCCTCCAGGCGGAACAGGTGGTCGGCCACCCACTGGTCACCGCCAAAGCCCATCAACAGGACGAACAGCGGAACGCCGACGGTCAACGGCAGCAGCAGGTGCGTCAGTGCGAAACGCGATGCCAGCCACGAAGGCGTGAAGGCAAAAGCCGGGACAAGGGGACGAGCGGGCATGCGGGAAGGGGCCATGGCAGGAATCCGCGGCCATGCTCGTCACCTTCATGTCGGAGAAGGGTCGTACATCTGTTCGCGCCGGGTTAACGCGGCCCCGGAGCGAGCCACCGTTCAGTCTTCTTCTTCCGATGCACCGGCACGTTCGGCATGGCAGCTGGCGTCCCAGGCACTGCCCGGCAGCAGCTGCCAGCGATTCCGGTTGGCGATGCCGATGTCGATCACCTGGGCCGGATCCACGCAGGGGCTCATGGCCTTGTCCAGCACCAGCACCCAGCGCCTTTCCGGGGCCTCGGCCAGCCACGGGCCGGCATCGTGCCACTGCTCGGCCCAGGGGCGCTTGAAGCCGAACTCACGCACCGGCCGGTCGGCCTGCAGCAGGTTCTGTTCGCGCCAGGCCACCAGGGCCAGCTCGGCATCCGGTCCGATCCGCTTGCCGACCCGCTGCATCAGCGCAGAAGCCGAAGCGTAGGGATCCAGCGTGGGCATCAGCACCAGCCCGTACAGCATCCACAGCATGCCGTGGGTCAGCAGCACCAGCAGGGCCGCACGACGCACCCGCAGCCAGACCGCCAGCGTGGCCACGGCAATGGCGAAGACCAGCAGGCCATTGCCAAGCACCGGCAGCAGCGAATCGGGCATCGCCCGTCGCGCCAGCTGGGCCTGCACCCAGTGGCTGTCGGTCATCATCATCACGCCCAGCGTGCCGGTGGCCAGCATCAGCACCAGGCTGTAGCCGAACAGGTAGCGGCGCACGCACAGGCGGCGCAGCAGGCCCGGCAGCAGCGGGGCCACGGCCAGGGCCATCGCCGGCAGCATCGGCAGCACGTAGACCTCGCGCTTGCCCGGGCTGGCGCTGAAGAACAGCAGCACCAGCAGCGCCCAGCCCAGCAGCAGCCACTGCCGGCGGTCGCCACGGCGCAGGCGGCGCCACCAGGGCTTGGCCAGCAGCGGCAGCAGCAGGCTGCCGGGCAGCCACAGCGTCAGGATCACCTGCAGGTAGTACCAGACCGGCTGGCGGTGGTGCCAGGCGTTGGCGTAACGGGTGCCGGTCTGCTTGAACAGCAGCTCGTGCGCATACGACTGCAGCGATGCGCTGGGTTCGTGCAGCAGGGCCCAGCCCAGCGGCGCCAGCCACACCGCCGTGCCCAGCAGGAAGGCCGGCAGCAGCCACAGCAGGGTGGCCGGGTGCGGGCCGGACACGGCCTGCCCGCGGCGGCGCTGGTACAGCCACCAGCCGAACCACGGCAGCACCATCAGCAGCGGCAGGAAGCCCACGCCCTTGGTCACCGTGCCCAGGCCGGCGGCGAAGCCGGCCAGCCACAGCGCCGGCAGGTTGCGGCGTTCACTGAGATGGCGCAGCAGGCCCCACAGGGCCACGGTGGTCATCGCCACCAGCACCATGTCGATCTGTGCGCGCTTGGCCATCAGCCCGAACTGCAGCGTGCAGAACAGTGCCGCCATCGCGTACAGGGAGTGCCGTGGCGACCACAGCCGTCGCGCCAGGTCCGAGACCAGCCACAGGCTGAGCAGGGCCGCCAGCAGCGAGGGCAGCAGGAACGACCACTGCCAGCTGCCGACGACCTGGTGGGCGACGGCCTGCAGCCACATGAACACTGGCGGCTTTTCCGCGTAGAGCTCGCTGCCTCGGTGCGGCAGCAGCCATTCCCCGCTGTCGACCATGGCCCGCGCGGCCAGCACGAAGCGCGGCTCGTCCGGCGGCTGCGGCTGGCGCATGCCGATGCCGGCGCCCAGCGAGACGATCATCAGCACCCAAAGCAGGGGCAGGAACCAGCGGCGGGGCAGGGCTACGGGCACAGCGGGCTCCGGGAGCAAAACGGCCATTGTCGGAAACAGGGCGTGGGAAAGGCGTCGGAGGCGGGCGCAGGGCGACCGCATTCCGACATGGTCAGCGCTACCATGGTACGAACTTCCGTGGACATTCCGTGCATGCGCCTGTTGGTGATCGAGGACAACCGCCAGTTGGTGGCCAACCTGTTCGACTATTTCGAGTCGCGCGGGCACGTCCTCGACGTGGCCCCCGATGGCATCACCGGCCTGCACCTGGCCGCCAGCCACCCTTACGACGCGGTGATCCTGGACTGGATGCTGCCGCGCATGGAAGGGCCGGAAGTGCTGCGCCGCCTGCGTACGGACCAGGGTTCGGAAGTGCCGGTGATCATGCTGACCGCCCGCGACGAGCTGCCGGACAAGATTGCCGGCTTCCGCGCCGGTGCGGATGACTACCTGACCAAGCCCTTCGCCCTGCCCGAGCTGGAGGTGCGGCTGGAAGCCCTGCTGACGCGCGCGCAGGGGCGCAACCCGCGCAAGCGCCTGCAGGTGGCCGACCTGGTGCTGGACCTGGCGACCCTGGAAGCCCAGCGTGGCGGCCAGGCGCTGCATCTCTACCCGGCCTGCCGCAAGCTGCTGGAAGTGCTGATGCGGGCCAGCCCGGGCGCGGTCACCCGCCAGCAGCTGGAGTTCGCCCTGTGGGGCGACGAGCCGCCGGATGGCGACCTGCTGCGTTCACACGTCTACGAACTGCGCCGCAGCGTGGATGGCCCCTTCAACGACAAGCTGATCCATACCCTGCCGCGCGTCGGCTACCGGTTGGCGGCCAGTGGCAGTGCAGGCAGTGGAAGCGATGAAGAAAGCGCCTAAGCCGGGCCCGCTGTACCGGCGTGTGATCGGCTGGCTGCTGGGCTACCTGGCGCTGATTTCGCTGGCGGTGTTCAGCGTGGGCAACTACGTGCACGAGCATGCCGAGCATGCCGCCTGGCGCGCGCTGCTCAATTCCGAGCTGGACAGCATCGTCGAGCACACCGAGCACGAACCGCAGTACCACTGGCAGGATTCGGACACCCTCAGCCTGTACCGCTTCGACGAAGCGAACATGCCGGAAACCCTGCGCGACCTGCACCCGGGCCTGCATGACGGGGTGATGGTGGGTGAGCGCGAGACGGCGGTGATGGTGCGCGACACCGGCACGATGGGGCGGGTCGCGCTGGCCCTGGACATCTCCGACTTCCACGACCTCGAACAGTTCGCCACGCGCTGGGTGATGCTGGCCGGCATCATCATGGTGTTCGTCACCGTGCTGATGGCCTCGTTCGGCATGGAACGCGTGGTACGCCCGCTGAGCCTGCTGGCCCAGCACATCGGTGCGCTGCGGCCGGGCGAGCAGGGCCAGCGCGTCGACGTGGATCCGCGCGGCAGTTCGGAACTGCACACGATTGCCGACGCGCTCAACGATTACCTGGACCGCAACGAGCAGTTTGTCGAGCGCGAGCGGGTGTTCATCAGTACCGCCAGCCACGAACTGCGCACGCCGATCGCGGTGATCACCGGTGCGGCCGAGCTGGCGCTGGAGCAACCGGGGCTGCCCGAACGCGCGCGCCAGCAGATGCAGCGCGTGCTGCGTACCGCGCAGGGCGTGGAGCAGCTGATCGAGCTGCTGCTGGTGCTGGCCCGCGATCCGGCCCGGCTGGCCGCGCGCGCCGAGCGCATCGCGCTGGACCAGCTGCTGCCGGAGATCGTCGACGACCATCGCCACCTGCTGGGTGACAAGGACCTGAGCATCGGCATCCAGGCCGCACCGGTGGACATCGTCGCGCCGCTGGCCGTGGTGCAGGCCGCGATCGGCAACCTGCTGCGCAATGCCATCGAGAACAGCGGGCGGGGCCACATCGAACTGCGGCTGAGCGCGCAGGCGATGCTGACCCTGCAGGACCCGGGCCATGGCATGGCACCGGAAGAGATCGCCGCCATCCACGCGCGCATGGCCCGTGGCGAACGCGCCGACCGCGGCGGCATCGGCCTGGACCTGATCGCCCGCCTGTGCGAGCACCTGCGCTGGACCCTGCACCTGCAGCCCGTCGAGCCGCGCGGCACCCTGGTCACCCTCGACTTCGGTGCATCGCGTCCCGGCTGACCTACCGCCCTGGTAGATGCCAACCTTGGTTGGCACGTCATCACCCTGGTAGGTGCCAACCTTGGTTGGCACGCTTTCCGTCGACCAAGGTCGACGCCTGCCAGAGCAATCACCGCCCCTTCGGGCGCTCCACGTGCTGGTCGATCAGGATCACGTTGCCGTCGGGATCGGCCAGCTGCAGATACCCCGTGCCCTGTCCGTCCGGATCGGTGCGCGTGGTCAGCTCGATGCCCTGCGCATCCAGCGCCTCCTGCAGCTCGCGCACATCCTGGAACTCGCCCAGCTCCTGCCGGAACTGGTCCCAGCCCGGGTTGAAGGTCAGCAGATTGCCTTCGAACATGCCCTGGAACAGGCCGATGACGATGCCGCCACTGCGCAGCACCAGCCAGTGGCGTGCGGCATCACCGCCGGTCACCACGAAGCCCAGTGCTTCGTAGAACCCGCGCGAGGCCGCCAGATCCTTCACTGACAGGCTGACCGAGAAAGCACCCAGTTGCATGACCTGCTCCGATGGCGATGTGCCGGTGGCGATGGAACGTCGGGGATGGGGCAATTCTGCGCAGGTCGTGGAGCCGCAGCAAGCAGCGCAGCATGACCCGGCGTGAAGGCGATGTTAACCTCGGGCAGCGCCGCATCCTGCGGCGTTTTTTTTCCGCTCTTTCGATCGACAGAGGATCCCATGCCGACCGAACCCGCTACTGCCCTGATCAGCAACGACATCGTGGGCCTCGGCCTGATTGCCGCCACCCTTGCCCTGATCTTCTGGGCCGCCAGTGGCCCGACCCCGCTGCTGAAGAAGATCTTCGCCTGGGTGCCGGCGCTGCTGCTGTGCTACTTCATCCCCGCCATCTACAACACCGCCGGTGTCATCGATGGCCACAACACCGCGCTGTACAACCCGGTGGCCCGCGACGTGCTGCTGCCGGCCGCGCTGGTCCTGCTGACCCTGTCGATCGACCTGAAGGGCATCGCCAAGCTCGGCCCGAAACTGCTCGTGGTGTTCTGCGCCGGTACCGCCGGCATCATGCTCGGTGCCATCGTCTCCTTCCAGGTGATGAAGCTGATCCACCCGGAAACGGTGGCCGGTGATACCTGGGCCGGCATGGCCGCGCTGGCCGGCAGCTGGATCGGTGGGGGTGCCAACATGGTGGCCATGCGCGAGGTGTTCGGTACCGACGCCACCACCTTCGGCCAGTTCGCGGTGGTCGACGTGGCCTGCGCCAGCCTGTGGATGGCCATCCTGCTGTTCCTGGCCAACCGTGCGCAGCAGATCGATACCCGCAACGGCGCCGACACCCGCGCGATCGACGAGATGAAGGCGCGCATCAGCGCCTATGACGCGCAGAACGCGCGTATTCCCAGCATGACCGACCTGATGATCATCGTCGGCGTGGCGCTGGGCGGCGTCGGCCTGGCCCATGCGATCGCGGCGCCGCTGGCGGGCTGGTTCAAGGCCAACGTCAGCTGGGCCAGCCAGTTCAGCCTGGACAGCCAGTTCGTCTGGGTCATCCTGCTGTCCACCGCGATGGGCCTGGGCCTGAGCTTCACCCGCGCGCGCCGGCTGGAAGCCGCCGGCGCCTCGCGCCTGGGCACGGTGTTCCTGTATTTCCTGATCGCCTGCATCGGCATGCAGATGAATCTGCTGTCGCTTCTGGACCGGCCGTGGCTGTTCCTGCTCGGCGCGATCTGGATGGCAACGCACGTGCTGGTGCTGTGGGTGGTGGCCAAGCTGCTGCGTGCGCCGCTGTTCTTCTTCGCCATCGGCTCGCAGGGCAACATCGGTGCAGCGGCGTCGGCACCGGTGGTGGCGGCGGCGTTCCATCCTTCGCTGGCGCCAGTGGGCGTGCTGCTGGGCACGGTGGGCTACGCCACCGGTACCGGCCTGGCCTATGTCACCGGCTTGATCCTGAAGTGGATGGCCAACGCCTGATCACGCGGGGCTGCAGCGCTGAGCCCGTGTTCGGCGGCTGCACGGCCTGACGCATGTGCCTGCCGCTGCCGGAACTGTGCGGCGGATAACGGAATGTGGGGCGCGTGCCACGTAGCGTGGCGGCATGCGTCGCGTGGGGAAGCAGGGGGCTCGCGGCGCAGCCTCCGCTGGCGGCTGCCAGCTTTCCCGACAGGTATGTTCATGACGAATCAATGGATGTTTCGTGCGTCGGCGCTGCTGGCGCTGATGCTGGGCAGCGCTTCGGCGCTGGCACAGGCCCCGCTGCAGGCGCGGGC
Organism: Stenotrophomonas sp. STEN087; assembly: GCF_056759115.1. Taxonomy (NCBI): domain Bacteria; kingdom Pseudomonadati; phylum Pseudomonadota; class Gammaproteobacteria; order Lysobacterales; family Lysobacteraceae; genus Stenotrophomonas; species Stenotrophomonas sp. STEN087. Next base: position 8,845 of record NZ_JBRRCR010000119.1, read on the forward strand.
CGCCGATGTGCAGGCGATCACCGATGCCAGTGCGCGCGATGTCGCCGCGCTGATCGCACAACCGGGCTTCGCCGACGCCGCACGCTCGGCCCTGCGCGCGGCGCCGGAACGCGGCGTGGCGCTGCAGCAGGTGGTGACGCGTTTCGATCCGCAGGCGCGCACGCTGGCCAGCAGCAGCCTGGCCCGGCAGGACGGGCAGCTGCGGCTGCGCAAGGGCCTGCCGGAGCAGGGGCCCTCGTTGCTGCAGCTGCGTGCCTATGTGCCCGAAGGCACGTCGCTGGATGCGGTCGCGCCGCGCCAGCTGTGGGTGGCCAGCCTGCCGCGCGGCAATGACCGCGACTGGACCACGCTGACCGCCTACGACGCCCAGGGCCGTGCACATGTGCTGGACGCGAAGCAGGCCCCGGATTTCCCCGTGCTGATCGTCGATGTCGACACCCGCCGCTCGGTGGCCGAGGGCATGGCCCTGGTCAACGCCGGGCTGCGCGCGCGCGGCCTGCAGTCGCCCGAGCGCATCAGCATCGCCGCCGATGGTGCCAGCGCGTCGTTGGACATCACCCGGCTGGACCGCATCCGCCTGGCCGATGACCAGGAGCCGTGGGCCTTGGGCGCGGCGGAGGTGTTCGCTGTCGTTTCCGGCCTGCAGGTCGACACGGCCGAGCCGGAGATGGTCACGGTCGACATGCCGTACCTGGACTATGACAACACCGATTACACCCCGCAGCAGGCGCTGGTGATCTGGGGCAACTACCGGTTCAACGCGGCCAACGTGCAGTTGTTCGAGGATGACGGCGACACCAACTACCAGGAGCTGCTGGTGGCCCTGACCACGGGCGTTAAGACCGCGCTGGGCGCGTTCGCGCCGGAGTATGCGGTGATCGCCGACATCGCAGGTGCGATCCTCAAGGCGATGCCGACGTCCTGGTTCGCCAACGACATCGATTACCTGGACAGCTTCTACCTGCTGCAGCGTGGGCAGGCGTACACCGATCGCATGGGGGCGGCCAACAACGCCAAGGTCACCCTCACGCCCATCACCCTGGTGGAGTAGGGCAGCAGGGCTTGCAGCCCTGCACCTGCTGGTAGTGCCGGCCGCTGGCCGGCAACCTCAAGATCAAGAGCCGAAGCGGCATTCGGTGGGATGGCGGGGTGGGTCCGGTTGAGGGGGACGCCGTAAACCCGTCCATGGGGGCTTGGTCGCGGCATCCATGCCGCTCACACCCCCTCAACCGGAC
>NZ_JBRRCR010000120.1:0-9490 GCF_056759115.1 Stenotrophomonas sp. STEN087
GCGGCGCTGCCCCGAGCGGGTCGGAGAATTGTGCTCTATTCGTAACGGCCGGCCAACGGGGGGGCGCCCCACCGGCCCCCCCCCACCTCACCCGGTAGTCCCGGCGGGGGGCCGGCACCTCCCGTCACGCGCGCTGCGCGCGCTTCAGCAGCTTTGCTTCGCGCCTGCGCGCGCGGCGTGCCCGCCAGCGTTCGGCCAGGCACGAGAAGATCACGTACAGCGCCGGGGTGCTCAGCAGGGTCAGGCTTTGCGAGAACAGCAGGCCGCCGATCATCGCGATGCCCAGCGGGCGACGCAGCTCCGAGCCTTCGCCGAGGCCGATCGCCAGCGGCACCGCCGCCAGGATCGCCACCATCGTGGTCATCATGATCGGGCGGAAGCGCACGATGCTGGCCTCGCGCGCGGCCTCGCGCGGCGCCAGGCCGTGCTCGCGCTGCGCCACCAGGGCGAAGTCGATCATCATGATCGCGTTCTTCTTGACGATGCCGATCAGCAGCACCAGCGCGATCATCGAGATGACCGACAGTTCGGTGTTGGTGCCGAACAGCGCCAGCAGCGCGCCCACGCCGGCCGCCGGCAGGGTCGACAGGATCGTCACCGGGTGGATCAGGCTTTCGTACAGCATGCCCAGCACCAGGTACACGGTCAGGATCGCCGCGAACACCAGGATCAGCATGTCGCTGGGGTCGGAATTGAAGCCGAAGCCCGCATCGTCGGCCAGGCGGATGTCGCCCGGCATGCGCATGCCTGCCACCGTCGAATCGATGATCGCCTTGGCCTCGCCGGCGCTGACGCCGGGTGCGAGGTTGTAGCTCAGGTCCATCGTCGTGTACTGGTTTTCATGGGTGATCTGCGACGGCGCCAGCCCCGGCGCCTGGCGGGCCACCGCGGTGATCGGCACCATTTCGCCGCTGCGTGCCTTCACGTACACCTCGTCCAGTGCCGCCGGCGTGGCGGTCTGCGACGGCAGCGCGTTGACCACCACGCTGTACTGGTTGATGTCCGAGTAGATCGTGGAGATCTGGCGCTGGCCGAAGGCACCGTACAGCGCACCGTCGATGGCGCCCACGCTGATGCCCAGGCGCGCGGCCTTGGCGCGGTCGATCTCGATGTTCTGGCGCAGGCCGGCGTTGTCGACGTCGGTGCCGACGTCACGCAGCTTCGGGTTCTTCTTCAACGCCGCCTGCAGCTTGGGCAGCCACTCCTGCAGCGCGGCCAGGTCGTTGCCCTGCAGCGAGATGCGGTACTGCGCGCCCTGGCTGTTGCCGCCGCCGTCGTTGCTGGGCAGGTCCTGGATCGCGCGCAGGCGCAGCTGCAGGTCGGGGTAACGGTCGGCCTTGGCACTCAGGCGGGCCAGCGCATGCGCGGTGGTCTCGCGGCGGCCGTCCTTGCGCGATTTCAGCTCGACGTTGAACTGCGCGCTGGAGCCCTGGCGGCCGCTGCCCAGGCGCACGCCCACGGTCTTCACCGCCGGGTCGGCCATCAGCATGTCGGTGATGCGGCGCTGGCGGGCCACCATGTCCTCGAAGGAAACGGTGGCGCTGGAATTGGCGCGGCCCCAGATCAGGCCGGTGTCCTGCGGCGGGAACGCGCCCTTCTTCACCGCACCGAACAGGAAGATGGTGACGCCGATCAGGATCAGCGGCGTGAGCGAGAGCAGCAGCGCATGGCGCAGCGAGAAGTCCAGGAACACCGTGTAGATGCGCAGCATGCGGTCATGCCCGGCATCGAGCCAGCGGCCGAAGCGCGACGGTGCGGCGGTGTGGTCATGCGCGCTGAGGAAGCGGCTGCACAGCGCCGGGGTCAGGGTCAGCGAGACGATCATCGAGACCACGATGGCCGCCACCAGGGAGACGGTGAACTCGCGGAAGAACGCGCCCATCATGCCGCTGGCAAACAGCAGCGGGATGAACACCGCCACCAGCGAGGCGGTGATCGAGACGATGGTGAAGCCGATCTCGCGCGCACCGGTGAAGGCCGCCTGCATGCGCGGCATGCCTTCGTCGAGGTGGCGCATGATGTTCTCGATCACCACGATCGCATCGTCCACCACGAAACCAATCGCGATCACCAGCGCCAGCAGGCTCAGGTTGTTGAGGGTGAAGCCCAGCGCGTACATCACCAGCGCGGCGCCGGCCAGCGACAGTGGCACGGTCACGGCGGCGATCAGGGTAGGTGCCAGCCGGCGCAGGAACAGCGCCATGGTCAGCACCACCATCGCCAGGCTGATCAGCAGGGTGATCTGCACCTCATGCAGTGACGAGCGGATGGTCGGCGTACGGTCGAAGTACGGCGTCATCGTGGTGCCGGGCTGCAGGTAGTCGCGCAGGCCGGGAATCTGCGCCTTCACCCGGTCCACGGTCTCGACGATGTTGGCGCCGGCGCGGGTGAACACGTACATCACCACGGCCGGTTTGTGGTTGAACCACGCGGCCTGGTAGGCATCCTGCTGGCCGTCGTAGACAATGGCGATGTCCTTCAGGCGGATCACCCGGCCATCGCCCTGGGTCTTGACCACCAGTTCGGCGAAATCGGCGGCACGGGCCACCGAATCGTTGGCGATGATCGCCGTGGTGGAATTGCCGTCGCTGAGGAAGCCGGTGGGCGAGGTCACGTTGGCCGCACGCACGGCGTTGCGCAGGTCATCGGCGGTCAGGCCGAGGGCGTTCATCAGGCGCAGGTTGACGTCCACGCGCACGGCCGGCGTCGACGCACCGGCGATGTCCACCGAGGCCACGCCGCTGATCTGGCGGATGCGCTGGGCCAGCAGCGAATCGGCGACGTTGTACAGCTCGTCGGCCGACTGCGTCTGCGAGGTCAGGGCGATGGCGATGACCGGGTCGTCGTTCGGGTTCGCCTTCTGGTACATCGGCGAACCCAGCCCCGAGGGCAGGTCGGCCTGTGCCGAATTGATCGCGGTCTGCACGTCCAGCGCGGCTGAATCGATGTTGCGGTCGCTCTGGAAGATCATGAACACCAGCGAGCTGCCTTCCGAGCTCGACGAGCGCATGCGGTCGATGCCCGGCAGCTGGCCGAGGTGGCGTTCCAGCGGCGCGGTCACCGTGGACGCCATGGTCGCCGCATCCGCGCCGGCCTGGTTGGCATGCACGAAGATCACCGGGATCTCGATGTTCGGCAGTGCCGACACGCCCAGCCGCAGATAGCAGATCACGCCGATCATGAACAGGCCGACGGCCAGCAGCGCGGTGCCGATCGGGCGGCGGATGAAGGGGCCGGACAGGTTCATCGTGCGGCCCCCCGCAGCAGCGGGGCGCGGATCATGCCTGCGGCTCCTGCAGCGTGCCGTCGCGCAGGGCGCGCTGCTCGCGGCGGCGTGCCATCCACTCCGAGAAGCGCTCCATGTACAGGTAGATCACCGGCGTGGTGTACAGCGTGACCAGCTGCGAGAGCAGCAGGCCGCCGACGATGGCGATGCCCAGCGGACGGCGCAGCTCCGAACCGATGCCGCTGCCCAGCGCCAGCGGCAGCGCGCCGAGCATGGCCGCGGCGGTGGTCATCATGATCGGGCGGAAGCGCAGCAGGCAGGCGCGGCGGATCGCTTCGTGCGCGTTGGCACCGGCACGGCGCGCCTCGATGGCGAAGTCCACCATCATGATGCCGTTCTTCTTGACGATGCCGATGAGCAGCACGATGCCGACGATGCCGTCCACCGACAGGCTCAGGCCGCACACCATCAGCGCCAGCAGCGCGCCGACACCGGCCGGCGGCAGGGTCGAGATGATCGTGATCGGGTGGATGTAGCTCTCGTACAGCACGCCCAGCACGATGTAGATGACCACCAGCGAGGCCAGCAGCAGCCACACCACGTCGGTCTGGCTGCCGGTGAACTCGGCCGCCTTGCCGATGAACTCGGCATGCAGGTGGGCCGGCATGTCCAGGCTGTCCTTGGTCTCTTCGATGGCCTTGACCGCATCGGACAGCGAGTAGCCCGGGGCGATGTTGAAGGACACCGTCACCGCCGGCAGCTGCTGCTGGTGGCTGACCACCAGCGGTGCGCTGGTGACCTTGCTGTCGGCCAGCGCCGACAGCGGGATGATGTTGCCCGCACCGACGGTGATGCCGGTGTTCTGCGCGCCGATGCCGGTGGCGGTGGACGAGTTGGACGAGGTGACCTGGCCGAAGCTGGTGGCGTTGGTGCCGGTCAGTGCGCCGGCACCGTTGGAGGCCACGGCCAGCTGTTCCATCAGCGCGGTGCTGGTGCGGAACTCCGGTGCGACTTCCAGCACGACGCGGTACTGGTTGAGCTCGGTGAAGATGGTCGAGATCTGGCGCTGGCCGAACGCATCGTAGAGCGTGTCATCGATGGTCTGCATCGGCACGCCCAGCACGCTGGCCTTGTCGCGGTCGATGTTCAGTTCCAGGGCGCGGCCCTGGTTGGACAGGTTGTTGTCGACGTCGGCCAGTTCCGGGCGCTTGCGCAGCGCCTCGGTCAGGCGCGTGGCCTGGGTGGCCACGGTGGCCGAATCCACGTCGGACAGCGAGTACTGGTACTCGGTGGCGGCCACGCGGGTATCCAGGGTCACGTCCTGCACCGGCTTCAGGTACAGGGCCACGCCGGGAATGCCGGCCACGGCCTTCTGCAGGCGCGGCAGGATCTCATCCAGGCCGTCACGCTCGCCACGTTCCTTCAGCACGATCGACAGCTGGCCCTGGTTGAGCGTGGGGTTCATGCTGCCGGCGCCGATGAAGGCCGACACACCGGTCACGTCCGGGTCCTGCCGCAGGGCTTCGGCCACCTGCTTGGTGCGCTGCTCCATCTGCGGGAAGGCGATGTTCTGGTCGGCCTGGACCACGCCGGTGATCAGGCCGGTGTCCTGCTCGGGCAGCAGGCCCTTGGGAATCAGCACGTACAGCAGCACGGTCAGCACCAGGGCGCCGCCGGCCACGGCCAGGGTCAGGCGCTGGTGGTCCAGCACCCAGTCCAGGCTGCGCTCGTACAGGCCCACGGTGCGCGTCCACAGGTTCTGCATGCCTGCCGCCGCTGCGCGCTCATGGGCGTCCTCGCCCTCGGGCAGGGCGTCGGGCTTGAGCAGGTAGGCGCACATCATCGGGGTCAGCGTCAGCGAGATCAGCATCGACAGCACGACCGCGATGCTCAGTACCCAGGCGAACTCATGGAACAGGCGGCCGGTGACGCCGGGCATCAGCAGCAGCGGCAGGAACACCGCCACCAGCGACACGGTCAGCGACAGCACGGTGAAGCCGATCTGGCGCGCACCGATCTCGGCCGCTTCCTTGCCACTCTTGCCCTGCTCGATGTAGCGGACGATGTTCTCGATCATCACGATCGCATCGTCGACCACGAAGCCGGTGGCTACCACCAGCGCCATCAGCGAGAGGTTGTCCAGCGACATGCCGGCGAAGGCCATCACCGCGAAGGTGCCGGCCAGTGACAGCGGCACCGCCACCGACGGAATGATGGTGGCCCAGAAGCGCCGCAGGAACACGAAGATGACCGCCACCACCAGGCCGATGGTGAGGATCAGGGTGAACTGCACTTCATGCACCGAGGCGCGGATGGTCTCGGTGCGGTCGTTGAAGACTTCCAGGTGCACGTCGGCCGGCAGCACGCCCTGCAGCTGCGGCAGGATCGCGCGGATGCGCTCGACGGTCTGCACGATGTTGGCGCCCGGCTGGCGGCGCACTTCCAGCAGCACGGCCGGCTTGCCGTTGGCCCAGGCGGCAAGCTGGTCGTTCTCCACGCCATCGACCACGTCGGCCACATCGGACAGTCGCACCGGACGGCCGTTCTTGTAGCTGATGATGGTGTCGCGGTATTCGGCGGCGCTGGCCAGCTGGTCGTTGGTGCCGATGCTGTAGGACTGGGTCTTGCCGTTCAACGAACCCTTGGGCGCATTGACGTTGGCCTGGGTGAGCGCGCTGCGCAGCTCCTCCATGGTCAGGCCCATGTTCGACAGCTGCGCCGGGTTGACCTGGATGCGCACGGCCGGGCGCACGTTGCCGGCGATGGAGACCAGGCCCACGCCCTGCACCTGCGACAGGCGCTGGGCGAGGATCGAATCGGCGTAGTTGTTGACGTCACGCAGCGGGCGCGTGTCCGAGGTCAGCTTCAGCGTGACGATCGCCGCGTCGGCCGGGTTCACCCGGTTGTAGACCGGCTGGTACGGCAGCGAGGAGGGCAGGGTGGCCTGGCGGATCGCCGCCTGCACGTCCTGCGCGGCGATGTCGATGTCGCGGTCCATCGAGAACTGCAGGATGATCGTCGACAACCCGGCCGAGGAATCGGAGGTCATCAGTTCCAGCCCGGAGATCTGCCCGAACTGGCGCTCCAGCGGCGTGGTCACCAGCGAAGCCATGGTGGTCGCGTTGGCACCCGGGTACTGGGTGGTGACCACCAGGCTGGGCGCATCGATTTCCGGCAGCGCCGACACCGGCAGCTTGCGGTAACCGAGGATGCCCAGCAGCAACAGACCCGCCATCAACAGCGAGGTAGCGATGGGACGGCGGATGAAGATCGTCGAAAAGCCCACGGACTGATCCTTGCTGGCGCTTCAATGGCAGCGCCGGCTGCGAGGCCGGCGCGAAAGGAAAGGGTGGCCTGCGCTCAGCGCGGGCCGCCACCACGACGGCCACCGCCGCCACTCTTCTGTTCGGCGGCCTTCAGTTCGGCCTCGGTCGGCGCGGCCGGGGTCTCGCCCGGCTTCAGCGCGGTCACCTTGCTGCCCGGCTTCAGGCGGAACTGGCCTTCGCTGACCACGCGCTCGCCGCCCTTCAGGCCTTCGGCGATCTGCACCTGGCTGTCGCCCACTTCCACGCCGCTGCGCACGGTCTGCATCTTCACCGTGTTGTCGCCCTGCACGACATAGACGTACTCGCCGTCCGGTCCGCGCAGCACCGCCTGGGTGGGGATGACCACGCCGCCGCCGATCGTGCGCAGCTGCATGCGCACGTTGACGAACTGGCCCGGCCACAGGCCGTTGTCGGTGTTGTCGAAGATCGCGCGGGCCTTGAAGGTGCCGCTGTCGGCGCTGATCAGGTTGTCGACCACGTCCAGCTTGCCGTCACCGGACAGCACGTGCGAATCGGCGCGGTCCAGCGCGGCCACCGGCACGGCGCCGGCGTTCTGCGCCTGGCGCACGTCGCCGAGCTGGCGCTCGGGCAGGTTGAACAGCACGTGGATCGGGTGGATCTGGGTGAGGGTGACCAGCGCGGTACCGGCGCTGACCACGTTGCCGGCGTCGACCGCGCGGATGCCGGCGATGCCCGAGATCGGCGCGGTGATGCGGGTGTACTGCAGCTGCACCTGCGCGGCACGCGCGCTGGCTTCGTTGGCGGCCACTGCGCTTTCGTACTGTGCCACTTGATTTCGCTGTGTATCCAGATCGGTCTTGGCGACGAACTGGCGGTACTCCGGCGCGTTGGAGCGCTGGTAGTTGGAACGCGCGGTGGCCAGCAGCGCTTCGTTCTGGCGCTTGGCGGCCACGGCCTGGTCGTAGCTGGCCTGGGCGCTGCGCGGGTCGATCTGTGCCAGCAGGTCACCCTGCTTCACTTCCTGGCCCTCGCGGAAATTGATGCTCATCAGTTGGCCGCCAACCTGCGGGCTGACCGTGACGGTGTTCATCGCGGTCACCGTGCCCAGCGCGCTGGCATACACCGGCACGTCCTGGCGCGTCGCATCGACCACGGTCACCGGCACCGGGCCGGCATCGGGATCCTCGCCGCCCTGGCGCGCGCCTGCGGCCTGGCCACCGGCCTTGTCCTTGCCGCCACCGAGGACGCGTACGCCCACCACCGCCAGCACCAGCACTGCCACGACCAGCAGCACGATCTTCCAAACACGTGACATTCAAGGACTCCAAGAGGGCTGGACGGGGCGGACCCCGGGTGGCAATGCGCAAAGCATACCTGCGGCCCGCTACGTTTCCTGCATGACGTATGGGACGGGCGCTAAGACCGGGCGCGGCGAAGGAGGTTCCCGTGGGGGCGGTGTTGGCCTACATTCAGGTGCAGACCCCTTCCGTGGAGACCCCCGATGCGCCGTTCCCTGCTGCTGTCCGCCCTGCTGCTGGCCCTGCCGGCCCTTGCCCACGCCCAGCAGGCCGAGCGCCCGGAGGTGACAGCCGCCGCGCAGCGCCTGCAGGCTCAGGTGGTGGAGTGGCGGCGTGACTTCCACGCGCATCCGGAGCTGTCCAACCGCGAGGAGCGCACCTCGGCCGAGGTCGCCAAGCGCCTGCGCGCGATGGGCCTGAAGCCGAAGACCGGCATCGCCCACCACGGCGTGGTGGCGATCATCGAAGGCGGCAAGCCCGGCCCGAAGATCGCCCTGCGCGCGGACATGGACGCGTTGCCGGTGACCGAACAGACCGGCCTGCCGTTCGCGTCCAAGGCCACCGCGCAGTACCGCGGACAGACCGTGGGCGTGATGCATGCCTGCGGCCACGATGCGCACACCGCCACCCTGCTGGGCGTGGCGCAGGCGCTGGTGGCGATGAAGAAGGACCTGCCGGGCCAGGTGATGCTGATCTTCCAGCCCTCCGAAGAAGGCGCGCCGCCGCCGGAAGAGGGCGGTGCCGCGCTGATGCTGAAGGAAGGGCTGTTTGCCGACTTCAAGCCGGAGGCGGTGTTCGGCCTGCATGTGTTCTCCAGCGTGCAGGCAGGCCAGATCGCAGTACGCGGCGGTCCGCTGATGGCGGCGTCGGATCGTTTCGGCATCAAGGTGATCGGCCGCCAGACCCATGGCTCGGCACCATGGAACGGCGTGGACCCGATCGTGGCCACCGCCGACCTGATCGGCACCGCGCAGACCATCGTCAGCCGCCGCACCAACCTGTCCAAGCAGCCGGCGGTGGTGACCTTCGGCGCGATCAACGGTGGCATCCGCTACAACATCATTCCCGATGAAGTGGAGATGGTCGGCACCATCCGCACCTTCGACGAGGGCATGCGCCAGCAGATCTTCGCCGACCTGCGCAACGTGGCCGAGCACACCGCGGCCGCGCACGGTGCGAAGGCGGTGACCGACATCTACGAGTCGGAAGGCAACCCGGCGACGGTGAACGACCCGGCGCTGACCGCGAAGATGCTGCCGAGCCTGCAGGCGGTGGTGGGCAAGGACAATGTGTACGAGCCGCCGCTGCAGATGGGTGCGGAGGATTTTTCGCTGTACGCGAAGGAAGTGCCGGGCATGTTCTTCTTCGTCGGTTCGACCAGCGTGGGCATCGATCCGGCGACGGCGCCGGCGAATCATTCGCCGAAGTTCCTGCTGGATGAGAAGGCGCTGGATGTCGGGTTCCGGGCGTTGATGCAGGTGAGCCTGGACTATTTGAACGGTGCTGGCTGAGGGTATTCCGGCAGGGCTTGCAGCCCTGCACCCGCTAACGTCAACGTCAAAAGCGGGCTATCCGTGGGTTGGCGGGGTGGGTCCGGTCGCAGGGGACGCTCCGAGTACGTCCATGTAAGCTCGGTCGCCGCATGGATGCGGCGACCGAGCCTGAAGGGATCGGAATAT
>NZ_JBRRCR010000121.1:0-8306 GCF_056759115.1 Stenotrophomonas sp. STEN087
TTGGGGGGGCTGGGCCCGGGCGGGGTTTTCTCGCGGGTCCGGGCCGCTGCGCGCCCCCGCCCGCTACCGGCTCCGGCGGGGCTCGGGCAGGGCGGTTTTGGTATGCTGTCCAACCGGCTGCGCCGGGCGCTGTACCCCCCTCCCACTACACGATTCCCGCAGATCCATGAGCGAAGCTACCGATACCCCCCCCGTCGACGAAAACAAGTTGATCGCCGAGCGCCGTGAGAAACTCAAAGCGCTGCGTGGGCAGGGCATCGCGTACCCGAACGACTTCCGTCGCGAGGACTTCGCCGGGCAGCTGCAGGCCGACTTCGCCGATGCCGGGACCTGGACCGCCGAGGCCCTGGAAGGCAACGGCCGCCAGGTGAAGATGGCCGGCCGCCTGATGGCCAAGCGCATCATGGGCAAGGCCAGCTTCGCCCAGATCCAGGACGAATCCGGCCGCATCCAGCTGTTCCTGCAGGGCGGCGCCCTGGGCGACGCCTACACCGCCTTCAAGGGCTGGGACGTGGGCGACATCATCGCCGTCGAAGGCGCCCTGACCCGTACCAAGACCGGCGAGCTGTCGGTCAAGGCCGAATCGATCCGCCTGCTGACCAAGTCGCTGCGCCCGCTGCCGGACAAGTGGCACGGCCTGGCCGACGTCGAGCAGCGCTACCGCCAGCGTTACGTCGACCTGATCGTGACCCCGGAATCGCGCGCGGTCTTCATCAAGCGCTCCAAGATCATCCGCGCCATGCGCGCGTGGCTGGACAACCGCGACTTCCTCGAAGTCGAGACGCCGATGATGCATTACATCCCCGGCGGCGCGGCGGCCAAGCCGTTCACCACCCACCACAATGCGCTGGACCTGGACCTGTACCTGCGCGTGGCGCCGGAGCTGTACCTCAAGCGCCTGACCGTGGGTGGCCTGGAGCGCGTCTACGAGATCAACCGCAACTTCCGCAACGAAGGCGTCAGCACCCGCCACAACCCGGAATTCACCATGATGGAGCTGTACGAGGCCTATGCCACGTACAACGAGATCATGGACCTGACCGAAGGCGTGATCCGTGACGTGGCCACCACCGTCAACGGTGGCACCGAAGTGGAGTGGGACGGCGCGAAGATCGACCTGGGCCCGGCCTTCCGCCGCTGGCGCATGGACGAGGCGGTGCGTCACCACAACCCGGAAATCTCGGCCGCCGACTGCACCGACCGCCAGGCGCTGCTGCGCCATTGCGAGCGCCTGAAGATCCGCGTCAAGCCGTCCTACGGCTGGGGCAAGCTGCTGCTGGAGATCTTCGAAGCGACCGTCGAACACACCCTGATCCAGCCGACCTTCATCACCGACCACCCGGTGGAGGTCTCGCCGCTGGCCCGTGCCAACGACAACGATCCGGGCTATACCGACCGCTTCGAGCTGTTCGTCAATGGCAAGGAGCTGGCTAACGGCTTCTCCGAGCTGAACGATCCGGAAGACCAGGCGCAGCGCTTCCAGGCCCAGGTGGCCGCGAAGGAAGGCGGCGACGACGAGGCCATGCATTACGACGCTGATTACATCCGTGCGCTGGAGTACGGCATGGCGCCGACCGGCGGCCTGGGCATCGGCGTGGACCGCCTGGTGATGCTGCTGACCGGCAGCAGCTCGATCCGCGACGTCCTGCTGTTCCCCTACATGCGTCCCGAGCAGTAAGACGCAGTTCCGCTCCCGACTGTGCGCGCCGTCCCGGATCCGGGCGGCGCCATTGACGCGGTCCGCACTCGGCGTATGGTTGTTGCACGGCCTTGACACCCGCTATGGCTTGATGGGGTATCGAGGGCCGATGTGGAGAAGCGTCGATGTGGAGAACCCGCTTCACATTGTGACGACGATCATGAACCGGGGAGCTCGTGACGGGAGTCGTACCGATGCAGGGTGCCAGTGTGCACAGCGGCGGGGTATCCTCGCTGGCTGATCTTCCAGCGTGGTCGAGAAGGCAGGCAGAGAACGCCTTGAACATCGTCATCGTCGACGACCAGACGTCCGCAAGGACGATGCTGCGCCATGTCATTGAAGACATCGCGCCCGAATTGAGCGTGCACGACTTCGGTGATCCGCTCACCGCGCTTGCGTGGTGCGAGTCGTACCCGGTCGATCTGCTGCTGCTGGATTACCGCATGCCGGAGATGGACGGGCTGGAGTTCGCCCGCCGTTTCCGCCGGCTGCCCAAGCACCGCGACATCCCGGTGATCCTGATCACCGTGGTCGGCGACGAGCCGATCCGGCAGGCCGCCTTGGAAGCGGGCGTGATCGATTTCCTGGTCAAGCCGATCCGGCCACGCGAACTGCGTGCGCGCTGCTACAACCTGCTGCAGCTGCGCCAGCGGGCCGAGAACGTGAAGCAACGTGCGCTGTCGCTGGAACAGCGGCTGCTGGCCAGCATGCACGAGGTGGAAGAGCGCGAACGCGAGACCCTTTCGCGGCTGGCGCGCGCCATCGAGTTCCGTGATGCCGGCACCAGTGCCTACCTCGAGCGCATGGCGCGGGTGGCCGGGCTGATCGCCGAGCAGCTGGGCCTGCCCGAGGAAGAGGTCAAGCTCATCGAGATGGCCGCCCCGCTGCACGACATGGGCAAGATCGCCATTCCCGATGCGGTGCTGCTCAAGCAGGGCAAGCTCAACGACGAGGAGCTGGCGATCATGCGCCGGCATCCGCGCATCGGCCACGAGCTGCTCAGTGGCAGCCAGAACCGCTTCATCCAGGTCGGCGCGCTGATCGCGCTGCGCCACCACGAACGCTATGACGGCAGCGGCTATCCCGATGGCCTGGTCGGCGACGCGATTCCGCTGGAAGCGCGCATCGTCGCCGTCGCCGATGTCTTCGACGCGCTGATCTCACCGCGCCCGTACAAGGAAGCATGGACGATGGAAGCGACCCTGGCGTACCTGTATGCCCAGCGCGGCCGCTTGTTCGACCCGCGCTGCGTGGATGCGCTGCTGCGGGGCCGCGAGCAGCTGGAACAGATCTGCGCCGAGCATTCCACCGCCTCGGCGCGGCCGGGGATGGGCGCGTGACATCCCTGCTGTCGCGGATCCGCCTGCGGTTGTCCCAGCGCCACGACAGCGAACACGGGCAGCAGATCGTCCGCATCGTCCTGATCAGCTTCATCCTGGCCTACGTGCTGCTGCCGGCGCCGCGCCACGACCTGCCGCACGACCAGTATGTGGGCGTGCTGGCCATCGTCCTGACCGGCCTGTCGCTGTCGCTGCTGCTGTTCGGCTGGCTGCTGTGGAAGCCGGGTCGCTCCGATCCGCGTCGCGTGCTCGGCATGCTGGCCGACTACGGCCTGATCGCGGCGGGCATGGTGCAGATGGGCGAACCGCTGTCGTGGGTCTACATCGTGGTGATGTGGGTGACCGTCGGCAACGGCATGCGCTTCGGCAACAACTACCTCTACGTCGCCGTGGCGATGGCGATGGTCAGCTTCGGCAGCACCGTGCTGCTGACACCTTACTGGGAGCAGAACCTGCGACTGGCGATCGGGCTCTGGCTGGGCCTGGCTGCGGTACCGTTGTATTTCTCGACCCTGCTCAAGCAGTTGACCAAGGCCATGGCCGAGGCGCGGCGCGCCAGTGAAGCGAAGAGTCGCTTCCTGGCCAACATGAGCCACGAATTCCGAACCCCACTCAATGGATTGAATGGCATGACAGAAGTATTGGCGACGACTCGCCTGGACGATGAGCAACGTGAGTGCCTGAACACCATCCAGGCCTCTTCCCGCAGCCTGCTGGCGCTGGTCGAGGAGGTGCTGGACATCTCCGCGATCGAAGCGGGCAAGCTGCGCGTGGTGGCCGAGGATTTCGTGCTGGCCGACGTAGTCCAGGCCATCGGCCTGATCCTGCTGCCGCAGGCCAAGGCCAAGCACCTGGAGTACAAGGTCAAGGTGGCCGCGAACGTGCCCGCCACGCTGCGCGGCGACGTCGGCCACCTGCGGCAGATCCTGCTCAACCTGGCCGGCAACGCGGTGAAGTTCACCGACCACGGCAAGGTGGAAGTGCGCGTGGGCCTCGTCCACGCGGACACCAATGGCTCGGTGCGCCTGCGCTTCGACATCATCGATACCGGTATCGGCGTGCCGGTAGCCATGCGCCCACGGCTGTTTGAAGCCTTCGAGCAGGCCGACGTCAGCATGGCCCGTCGCCATGAGGGCACCGGCCTGGGCACGACCATTGCCAAAGGCCTGGTCGAGGCCATGCACGGTGAGATCGGCTACCTGGACAGCCCGCCGCAGGGCAGCCACTTCTGGGTCGAGCTGCCGTTCGCGCCGCCGGAGCCGGTGGTGCCGGGTGCGGTACCGAGCGTGGCCGCCGGCGAGGACGTCGGCCCGGGCGGCAACGTCATCGCCTTCACCGACCCGTTCCTGCGCCACCGCGCCCGCGTGCGCAGCATGCAGATCCTGGTGGCCGACGACCACGAGGCCAACCGCATGGTGCTGCAGCGCCTGCTGCAGAAGGCCGGGCACAAGGTGATGTGCGTCGATGGCGGTGAGGCCGTGCTTGATGCGCTGGCCGAGAGCGAGTTCGACGCCGCCATCGTCGACCTGCACATGCCGGGCATGAGCGGCCTGGACATGCTGAAGGAACTACGCGTGATGCAGTCCGGCGGCGGCCCGCGCACGCCGGTGCTGGTGCTCAGTGCCGATGTCACCCCCGAAGCGATCCAGCGCTGCACCCAGGCCGGCGCGCATGCGTTCCTGGCCAAGCCCGTCGTGGCCGTGCGCCTGCTCGATACGCTGGCCGAGATCGCCAACAACGCCCAGCTGAAGGCGTCGGCGCCGCCGATCGTGCGCACCGCCACCAACCTCGATGGCGTGCTCGACACCGGCGTGCTGGATGAGCTGGCCTCGCTGGGCATGGGCGACGGTTTCGAGCGTGAGTTCATCCGGCAGTGCCTGGAGGACGCCGAGAACTGCCTGCGCAAGGCCGAAGTCGACGGCGAGGCAGGCCGCTGGGGCGCCTTCCGCGAACAGTCCCATGCGATCAAGGGCGTGGCCGGCAACCTGGGCCTGGTGCGTGCCGCCAACCGCGCCGGTGAACTGATGCGGATGGCCGACTGGCAGCTCAAGGCCGAATGGCGCCCGCGCCTGGCCGTGCTGCAGGGTGCGATCAAGGAAGGGCGGCAGGCCCTGGATGCACGCGCCGAGCGCAAGGCACGCGGCGCGGCCGACGACATGGAACGGTAGAGTCGAGCTTGCTCGACTGCCTTCGTTTCATGTAGTGCCGAGCCATGCTCGGCTGCATTCCGCGCGGTCCGCGATGCAAGGCATCCACGCAGCAAGGCATCCACGCATGGCGTGGATCTACTGTCTTGGTCGCGCGAGCGCGAAAAAAAGCCCGGGGGCCAGCCGGGCTTGAACCCAGAGGGGGAGGAGAGCAATCAGGCGGCGTCGAGGCCGGCGCGACGGGTCTGTGCCTTGATCAGGCGATCCATCGTGCGCAGCGAACGATCACCCAGGGCCAGGGCGGAGTCGACCCAGACCTTGGTGATTTCCAGCAGCTCGTCGTAGCTGACCGACTGCGCCAGGTTGCGCGCCGCGTTCATGGCCAGGTACGACTGCGGCAAGCGCTGCTGGTGGCGGATCATGTCATCGACGGCGGCGCGGCCTTCCCCCTTCTTCACCAGCACGTCGACCACGCCCAGGGCGTGCATTTCCTCGGACGAATAGATGCGGCCGTCGAGGATGATCTTCTCGGCCAGCTGCGGCGACACCCGGCGGCACAGGAACGAGTACGCGCCCATGCCCGGGAACAGGCCGAACAGCACTTCGGGCAGGCCCATGCCGCAGCCTTCCTCGGCCACGATGGTGTGGCAGGCCAGGGCCATTTCCAGGCCGCCGCCCAGTGCATCGCCCTGGATCAGCGCAATCGAACGCACGTCACCGCCGAAGCCGGTGTGCAGATGGTGCACGCCTTCCACGCAGCGCTGCGCATAGGTCAGCAGCAGGTCGCGGTTGCCTTCGCGGATCAGGCGGGTGAACAGGTCCAAGTCGCCGCCCAGGTTGTAGGCAGCCGCATCGGAGGCCAGCACGAAATGGCGCAGCCGACCGCTGTGGCGCTGGGCCGGGCCGCGGGTGATGGCGCTCATGTAGCTCCACATCTCGTCCAGCATGTCCTTGCGGCAGCAGGGACGGATGCCCGTGGCCGCGTCGGCGTGCATGAACAACCAGTGGGCGGAGTCGTCGTCGTTGTCTTCGGTACGGATGGTGGCGAACGGCGAACCGCTGGCAGACAGCTTTTCAATGGTACTCATGGAAGGGTCCTCGGCATGCGGCCCGCAGAGAGAAGTGGTGGCCGGCGGGCCGAACGGTCCACACACGCGGCGATGCTACACCGGGCGCGGCACCGCGCACGCGAAAAGGCCCGGGTTGTTTCCAACCCGGGCCCTGAAGGTGTTCAAATTCGCCGAAAGCCTTACGTGGCGGGCGTATCGCGGAGCTCGCGACGGAGGATCTTGCCCACGTTGGTCTTCGGCAGCTCCTTTCGGAATTCTACGATTCTGGGGTGCTTGTAGCCGGTGAGGTTGGCCCGCGCATGTTCCTTGACCATTTCGGCGGTCAGGTTCGGGTCCTTCTTCACGATGACCACCTTCACCACTTCACCGGACTTCTCGTCCGGCACGCCGACAGCGGCCACTTCCAGCACGCCCGGCATCATCGCGATGACGTCCTCGACTTCGTTCGGGTACACGTTGAAGCCGGACACCAGGATCATGTCCTTCTTGCGGTCGACGATGTAGAAGAAACCCTGCTCGTCCATTTTCGCCATGTCGCCGGTGTGCAGCCACTGGTCGGCATCGATGGCGGTGGCGGTTTCGTCGGGGCGCTGCCAGTAACCCTTCATCACCTGCGGGCCGCGGATGCACAGCTCGCCCACTTCGCCCATGGCCAAGGTGTTGCCGTTGTCGTCCTTGATGCAGGCATCGGTGGACGGGATCGGCAGGCCGATGGCGCCGTTGTATTCCTTCAGGTCCAGCGGGTTGATGCAGGCCGCCGGCGAGGTCTCGGTCAGGCCGTAGGCCTCGACCAGGGTCACCCCGGTCACCTTCTTCCAGCGCTCGGCCACCGCACGCTGCACGGCCATGCCGCCACCCAGGGTCACCTTCAGCGAGGAGAAGTCGACGGTGTCGAAGCCGGGGGTGTTGAGCAGGCCGTTGAACAGGGTGTTGACGCCGGTGATGGCGGTGAAGCGCACCGACTTGAGCTCCTTGACGAAGCCCTTCATGTCACGCGGATTGGTGATCAGGTGGTTGCAGCCACCGAACTTCATGAAGACCAGGCCGTTCGCCGTCAACGCGAAGATGTGGTACAGCGGCAGGGCGGTGATGATCCACTCCTTGCCCGGCTCGATGCCCGATGCGCCGATCCAGGCCGAGGCCTGCTGCATGTTGGCGATCAGGTTGCGGTTGGTCAGCATCGCGCCCTTGGCCACGCCGGTGGTGCCACCGGTGTACTGCAGGAAGGCGACGTCGTCGTGGTCGATCTCGACCTTGGGCAGGGTGTGGCGGCTGCCGAGCTTGAGCGCCTGGCGGAAGCGCACCGCGCCCTTCAGATGGTAGTTGGGCACCATCTTCTTGACGTACTTGAGCACGAAATTGACGATCGTGCCCTTCAGGCCGAGCAGGTCGCCCAGACCGGTGGTGATGACGTGCTTGACCGGGGTGTCGGCGATGACCTGCTGGACGGTGTCACCGAAGTTGTCGACCACCACCAACGCGCTGACGCCGGCATCGACCAGCTGGTGCTTCAGCTCGCGCGCGGTGTACAGCGGGTTGACGTTGACCACGGTCAGGCCGGCGCGCAGCACGCCGAAGGTGGCGATCGGGTACTGCAGGCAGTTGGGCATCATCAGGGCGACGCGGTCACCCTTCTTGAGCTTCAGCTCACCCAGCAGGTAGGCGGCGAACTGCTCGACCAGGGCGTCGGTTTCGCCGTAGGTGAGGACCTTGCCGAAACTGGAGTAGGCGGGACGGTCGCGGAATTTCGCGACGGAAGCGTCGAAGACCGAAGCTACCGAATGGAACTCGTTGATGTCGATCTCGGCGGGAACGCCTTTCGGATAGCTCTGCAGCCAGGGACGATCCAGACTCATATTCCCCCTCCAGGAATCGTTTTTGATGGGTGCGGCGCGGACAGTATCCGCCAGAACCGCTCGCAGCAGCATACCGTTCCGTAGGGAAAACGCGAAGGGGGCCTCTGTGTCCGGTAGTGGCGGGGGGGGGGGGGGGGGGCGGGGGGGGGGCGCCGCGCCCGCCCCCCCCCCCCCCCGGCGGGGGGGGGGGGGGC
>NZ_JBRRCR010000122.1:0-8088 GCF_056759115.1 Stenotrophomonas sp. STEN087
GCGGGGGCCGCGCCCCCCCCCCGCCCCCCCCTCCGCCCCCCCCCCCCCCCCCCCCCCCCCCCCCCCCCCCCCCCCCCCCCCCCCCCCCCCCCACCCCGCCTTCGACAATTTCCCGCGATCTGTCGGAACGGCATTCTGCTTTGGTGGGTGCCGACCGTTGGTCGGCACTGGGTCGGACGAGTGGGATGTCGATTTCTGGGTCTGTGGTTCGTCGAATGGATGACTTTCAACGGGAGCTGCACATGAGCACTGACACCAAGCCGAAAGGCCCGGCCTCGTATTTCCCCTCCATCGAGAAGACCTACGGCCAGCCGGTGGCGCACTGGCTGGGCCTGCTGGCGAAGAAGCCGGGCCTGAAACACATGGAACTGGTCAGCTACCTGAAGACCGAGCATGGCCTGGGCCACGGCCACGCCAACGCCCTGGTCGCCCACCACCTGAACGCCCAGCGCTGACCCGCCGCTCCAACGAGCGAAGCGACCCGCGTTTGCTCCTGCTCTTCTTTTTTCTTTTACGTGGCTGGACGAGCACGGAAATTGTCAGAGGCCGGGCGGGGTGGGGCGCGGGACCGGAGGCGCCATGGATGGCGCCTACGAGCCCCCAAGGGTGAGGGTGCTTTGCTTGCGAAGCACTGCTTCGCAAGCGCCCGAACGCACAGCCGCCAGCGGCTGGGCCGGGCCCCGGAGGGGGGGTCACGGCGTCCCCCGCGCACCCACCCCCCCCGGCCAAGCGCGGCTGTTGCTGCCAACCCGCCCAGCCACGAGGGGCTGCGCCGTTCGCTGGCAACCCAACTGAACGATTTCATCTGCAACTGTCACCCGGATCGTGTCTAATACCGCTCCCCACCTGCGGTCCCCACCCGAATGTCCCTCCAATCCCATGGCCCGGCGCCGTGCGACGACGCTGACGGCCACCTCGTCACCGCCGGTCCGCTGACCCCGCCCCCGGACAGCGCCGGCACCCCCGCCGACGAGAAAGCGCTGCGCCACTCGGTCGCCGAGGACGTGCAGGGCATGGTCCTGGCCACGCTGGTGGCCTCGCTGGGCCTGGCCATCTTCGCCAAGGGCGGGCTGATGATCGGCGGCATGGCCGGCGCGGCCTTCCTGCTGCACTACGCGATGGGCTGGAACTTCGGCCTGGTGTTCGTGCTGGTCAACCTGCCGTTCTACTGGGTGGCCGTGCGCCGCATGGGCTGGGAGTTCACCCTCAAGACCTTCGCCGCGGTCACCGCCTGCGGCGTGCTCACCGACATCCTGCCGCGCTGGGCTGATTTTGCGCATATCGCGCCGCTGTACTCGGCGCTGGTCGGCGGCGCGCTGGCCGGCCTGGGCATCCTGTTCTTCATCCGCCACCGCGCCAGCCTCGGCGGCATCGGCATCCTGGCGGTGTACCTGCAGCGCACCCGCGGCTGGAGCGCCGGCAAGGTGCAGATGTCCTTCGATGCCTGCTTGATGGTGGCCGCGTTCTTCGTGCTGTCGCCGTCGAAGGTGATGTACTCGGCCATCGGCGCAGTGGTGCTCAGCCTGGTGCTGATGTTCAACCATCGCCCCGGCCGTTACATGGGCGTGTAACCGCACATACCGCGTTCGCCGGGCATGGCCCGGCGCTACCGGACCCACCGCGGATGTGCGTCAGCGGCCCGCCGCCTGCACCCACGGCGGGGCCAGCTTCAGCAGCTGCGCATGCACCGGGCAATCCTCGGCATGCGCGCCGGGCAGGTAGCCCAGGCTCATCAGGAACTCGCCGGTGATCTCGCCGCCGGTGAAGCGGAACGTCTTCTTGAACAGCTTCACCCAGTCGGCCTTGCTGCGCGGGTGGTGCGCGTCCAGCCACGCGGCGAAGCTGCCATGGCTGGCCCGCAGCTGCTGGATCACCTGCGCGTTGTGGATGGCGGCCAGCACCTTCAGCCGGTTGCGGATGATGCCGGCGTCGGACAGCAGGCGCTCGATGTCCTGCTCGGCATAGGCCGCCACGCGGTCCACGTCGAAGCCATCGTAGGCCGCGCGGAAGCCCTCGCGCTTCTTCAGGATGGTTTCCCAGCTCAGCCCGGCCTGGTTGATTTCCAGCACCAGCCGCTCGAACAGCTCGCGCTCGTCGCGCTGCGGGAAGCCGTATTCATTGGCGTGGTAGAACTCATGCACCGGGTGGCCCGGGGCGATGCGGCAGTATCCGGACAAGGTGTTCTCCTGGCGGGCGGGCGTCCCATTATGCGCGGCGTGCAGGCGCCGGAGGCGCCCACCGGCTAGAATGGCGCCATGTCTGTAACGCCTACCTCCCTTGCCGATCACCTGCTCGTCGCGCTGCCGTCGCTGATCGACGCGACCTTTGCCCGCAGCGTCGCGCTGATCTGCCAGCACGACGAGAACGGGGCCATGGGCGTGCTGGTCAACCAGCCTTCCGAATACACGCTGGGCGAGGTGCTTTCGCAGATGGACATCAGCACCGGTGATGGTGAGCTGCAGGCGCGCGTGGTGCTCAACGGCGGTCCGGTGCATCCCGAGCGCGGTTTCGTCATCCACGACGACGCGCGCGACTGGGATTCCAGCCTGCGCGTGAGCGAGGGGCTGTACCTGACCACCTCGCGCGACATCCTCGAGGCGATGGCCCGCGGTGAAGGCCCGGCCAATGCTGTGGTCACCCTGGGCTGTGCCGGCTGGGGGGCAGGGCAGCTGGAAAGCGAACTGGCCGAGAACAGCTGGCTGACCGTGCCGGCAGATGCCGAGCTGGTGTTCCAGCTGCCGCTGGAGCAGCGCTGGCAGGGCGCGGCCGCGCGCATCGGCGTGGACCTGTTCCGGCTGACCGGTTACAGCGGCCATGTCTGAGCCGTCCGCGCCCGCCCCGGTTCCTGCCCCCCCGGCCATCCGCCGCGATGGCACCGTGCTTGGGTTCGACGTCGGCTCGCGCCGTATCGGCGTGGCCATCGGCAGTGCCTTCGCTGCGCATGCGCGCGCGGTGGCCGTGGTCGATGTGCACGGCAACGGCCCGGACTGGGCCGCGATCGAGCGCCTGCTCAAGGAATGGAAGCCCGATGGCCTGGTGGTGGGCGATCCGCTCACCCTGGATGGCCAGGACCAGCCCAACCGCAAGCGCGCGCAGGGCTTCGCCCGCCAGCTGCGGGAACGCTTCAAGCTGCCGGTGGCGATGATCGACGAGCGTTCCAGCTCGGTCGAGGCCGCCCGCCGCTTCGCCGTCGAGCGCGCCGAAGGGCGCAAGCGCCGCCGTGATGCGGCCGCCCTCGACGCCGTGGCCGCGGCGGTGATCATCGACCGCTGGCTGTCGTCCCCCGACGACGCCACCCCCATTCCCTGACTGCCGACTCCCGCCATGACTGCCCAGCAACTCGATGCTTCCGGACGCCTGCGCCACCTGCTGACCCTTGAGGGCCTGCCGCGCGAAACCCTGCTGCAGCTGCTCGACCGGGCAGGGCAGATCCGCGATGCCGCCGTCGGCCGCGTCGGCAACAAGCGCCAGGTGCTGGCCGGCTCGGCGGTGTGCACGCTGTTCTTCGAACCCTCCACCCGCACCCGCAGCTCGTTCCAGCTGGCCGCCCAGCGCCTGGGCGCGGACGTGCTGAACTTCGACGCCTCCACCTCTTCCACGCGCAAGGGCGAAACCGCCTGCGACACGCTGAAGAACCTGGAAGCGATGGGCGTGCGCGGCTTCGTGGTGCGCCACCCTGATGACGGCGCGGTGGCCGCACTGGCCGCCGCGGCAGGCGAGGGCACCGCCCTGGTCAATGCCGGCGACGGCCGCAGCTCACACCCGACCCAGGGCCTGCTGGACATGCTGACCCTGCGCCAGGCCAAGGGCCCGGATTTCTCCAAGCTGAAGGTCGTGATCGTCGGCGACGTGAAGCACTCGCGCGTGGCCCGCACCGACCTGCATGCACTGCGCACGCTGGGCGTGGGCGAGATCCGCGTGTGCGGCCCGCAGTCGCTGCTGCCGGACGACGAGACCCTGAAGGGCTGCGTGGTCGGCGATGATTTCGACGCGATGCTGGAAGGCGTCGACGCGCTGATGATGCTGCGCCTGCAGCGCGAGCGCATGGAAGAGGGCCTGGTGCCGTCGCTGGAGCAGTACCACGCGCAGTACGGCCTGAACGCCGAACGCCTGGCCCGTGCCGGCAAGGATGCAGCGGTGCTGCACCCGGGCCCGATCAACCGCGGCGTGGAAGTGACCGACGACGTGGCCGACGGCCCGCAGTCGTGGGTGCTGCGCCAGGTCGCCAACGGCGTCGCCGTGCGCATGGCCGTGCTGGAAACCCTTCTGGGCTGATCGCCCGCTCGGGTGGGTGCCGGTGGGTGCCAACCGTTGGTTGGCACTGAACTGCCTGGATGGGTGCCTTGGTGGGTGCCGACCGTTGGTCGGCACTGCTCCTACCCGCATTGCAGTGGTTGTCTGATAGCAAAGGACCCTCAGCGCGCACACGCTCGTGTCCATGAACCGCGCACGCCTGCGGCTTGGCCGCCATTCCCGTATCGGCCATTCCTACATCCTGACCACGGTCACCCACGGGCGTCGACGCTACTTCGATGATCCCAGTGCCGCGCAGGCGGTGATGGACGTTCTCCATCGGATTGACACGGAAGGCCTGACGCAGTCGCATGCCTACGTGGTCATGCCCGACCACATTCATTGGCTCGTGGAGCTCCGCGCATTCTCGCTGGACTACATCATGCAGCGCTTCAAATCGAGCAGTGCATTGCAGATCAATCGCAGGCTCGGCCGATCAGGAAGTTTCTGGCAATCGAGCTGTCACGATCACGCAATCCGGTCTGATGAGTCGCTGTTTCGTCATGCGATGTACGTGTTGGGCAATGCGATCAGGGCGGGATTGACCACGCAGCTTGGCGAGTATCCCCATGCGTGGTGTCGATGGAACATGGATGGGACGCTGCAGGCAGTGGATCATCCAGAATCGGTGTGACAGTGCCGACCAAAGGTCGGCACCTACCAAAGGCCCTGCCAATCTGTCGGGGCCTTACCGGGCTTCCATCGCGTCGATGTAGGCCAGCTCGTTCAACGACTTCGGGTCGTTCGGTTGAATCTCCAGCACGTGCTCGAAGGTTGCGCGCGCTTTCTTCAACTCGCCCAGTTCGATCAGGGTGAAGCCGATGCCGCGTAGTGCCACCGGCCGGCTCTTGATCGATACGCTGTCGCGATCAATCAGCGCAAGCGCGCGCTCGTAGAAGTCCAGTGCTTGCTTCGGGCGCCGCAGCTGGATCAGCGCAACGCTCATTTCGTTGAAGCTTTCCGGATCAAGCGGCGCCATTGCCATGGCTTCCTCCAGCACCACGATGGCATCCTCGAAACGGCGTTGCTCCACCCGGATGTACGCCAGCTGCTGGAGGGCCGAGGCACAGGTGATGTCCAGCCATTCGGTGGGCGTGCCGTCGCCGTGCTCGGCCACGTACTGCTCGTACTGCTGGCGCCTGCTGAAGGCGAGGGCGCGGCGCCCAGGCGTGTCGCGTTGTGTGCGGCAATACGTCAGCGGTGCCTGCAGCTGCTGTTCGGCCGCTTTCAGGTCGCCGCTCTGGGTGATGCGCGTGGCCGCGCTGACGTCGTCGCGCAGATGATGGCCCAGGCCACTGTCGACGTTCATTCGTGAGGGTTGCAGCGTGGTCAGCCGGAAGTCGGGTTCCGCTTCCTGTGCCTGCACCTGCGCACTACATGCCAGCAGCACACAAAGTGCTGCCTGCAGCATCCCTGCCTTCATCGTCCCGCCCCTGATGCGCCGCCACCGGCGCCGAGCCCGCAGCCTAGCAGTCCGTGGACCGGCCGTCAGCGCTTCTGCGCGAGCAGCCACGCCCACATCGCCGGGTCGGCGTAGGTCGCGTCCCAGGCGTTGTGGTTGCCGTCGGGGTATTCGGTGTAGCGCACGTCGCGCGCGCCGGCTGCCTGGAAAGCAGCGTGCAGTCGGCGGTCATCGGCCGGGGGTACCACGTCGTCCTGTGCGCCGTGGAAGATCCAGATCGGCGTCTGCCGCAGGCGCTGCGCGATCGCCGCGTAGGGATCAGCTTCGTGCGCCACCTGTTCGACGAACAGGGTGGGGCGCACCGCGCGCGGGGCCAGCACCGCGCCGCATACCGGCACGATCGCGGCAAAGCGCTGCGGTTCGTCCAGGGCGATGTTCCAGCTGCCGTATCCGCCCATCGACATGCCGGTCAGGTACTGCCGCGCGGGGTCGGCACCGAACTCGGCAATCGTGGCATCCAGCGCGGCCACGGCCACACGGTTGTTGTGGTCACTCCACTCCTCGTCGCCGGGCACCTGCGGGAACACCGCCAGCGCCGGGAAGTCGGTTGCATGTTCGCGCAGGTACGGGCCCAGCCCGGCATGGGTCTGCTTGACGCCATCGCGACCGCGCTCACCCGAGCCGTGCAGGAACAGCACCACCGGCAGCGAGCCGGGCGTGCGTGCCGCCACCGCCGGAATGAAGACCTGGTAGTAGGCGGTCTGCCCGTCCACCTTCACCGCACGGGATTCGAAGTGGCCACGCGCGCTGTCGGGCGTGCTGGCGCAGGCGGCCAGCATCAGCAGGGACAGCAGCGGCAGCAAGCGGCGGAAGGGAGCGATCATGGAGCCGTCTCAGCGGGTGTGGAATCGTTTTCATCGTAACGCGGCCGAGATCACAGCGCGTTCTGCAGCGCAATATCGGCGCACAGGCCACGTTGCTCTGTGCGGCGTGCCTCGCCAGAATGGCCACAACCAAAGGAATGGGAAGCCAACGTGAGTATTGGCAGGCGCGCGGCGGTTGGATTGGCCGCGGTTGTGGTGCTGGTGCTGGTGCTGGTGATGGCAGTGCAGTGGCACTGGCAGGGGGCACCGCAGGGCGGGCAGTCCCTGCATGCGACCGGGCAGGAGACGCAGGGCGCTGGCAGCATCTGGCAGCAGCAGGTTGCCCGCCCGTCAGGGCAGCCGCTCGAAACCGATCTGCAGGCCCGCTACGCATCGGCGAAGTGGTTGTCGCCGATGATCGATGGATTGAAGCAACGCTCACTGGCGGGCGATGCTGAGGCCAGCTACCTGCTCAGCCGCATCTACAACGAATGCATCTGGTCCTTCGATCCGCAGATGTTGGACCTCTCCGCCATGCCTGCCGGGCAACGGGCCGCCAAGTACCGCAGCACGGCCTGGATGGGGCAACGCTGTGAGGGAATCGATGGCAACGAAGCGGCGCTGGCATGGGTGCGATACCGGCGCGTGGCCGCCGACCAGGGAGCGTTTGCCGCGCAGGTCGAAGACGTGTTCGAGGGCACGCGGGGGTATGGGGAGCCGAAGCCCTCGCCGGCAGACCAGAAGCGCGTGATCGAGTTGGCATTGTCGGCCCAGGATCCCTACGCCTATCTGGCACTCTCGCGGGCGTTGGGCTATTCCGGTGATGGGTCGATGGCGGCCCTCAGTCCGTACCCGGCGGGCACGCAGGCCGACTCGGCGGCATGGATGCTGGCCGCCTGCGACCGCGGCCTGCCTTGCGGAGCGGACTCGCCACTGCTCCACCAGCTTTGCGCAACAGGCTCGATGTGCGGAGCAGGTTCGGTAGCCGAAGCACTGGGGCTGTCGATGTCGCCGGACGAACTGGACCAGGCACGCGCGCGCGCCGCATGGCTGCTGCGGAATTCCGGGCGTCGCCCGCCGCCGCCGTAGTGCGGGCCCGGTGATCGGCCAGCGCCGGATCAGTCCGGGCGCGGGAAACTGGCGATGATGTCCAGCTGCTCCTGCGCCTCGGCATTGCCCTCGGCAGCGGCGGCCTGCACCTGCGCCATGTCCGGGTGCATCACCACCAGCAGCGGGTTCTCGCACACCGGGCAGTCGTACTCGGTGGCGTCCTCGTCCAGCTCCATCACCATCGCCCGCGCGTTGCCTTTCCACTCGCAGGCGGCACAGGTGTGCATCTGCTCGCGCCAGCCGGGCTGGAAGTAGTTTTCAATCGTGGTGGCCATGGGGGCGTCCGGAGTTGATGCAGTCGGGGTAGGAGCGCGCCTCGGGGGGAGCACACCCCCTCCAGATGCGCGTTGTAGAGGTCGTGTTGCGCCGTCGCCCGGGGAGGCGCGAGCCCTAGCCCGGGGGGCGCGACCGACGCCCCAA
>NZ_JBRRCR010000123.1:0-8059 GCF_056759115.1 Stenotrophomonas sp. STEN087
TCGCGGGAAACTGTCGAAGGCGGGGTGGGTCCGGTTGAGGGGGTGTGAGCGGCATGGGCCCGAGGCATGCCTCGGGCGGGTTGGGCAGGACGCCCAACCCCGGTCTTGCCGTGTGCGCAGGACAGCGCACACGAGCAAGCCGCGACCAAGCCCCCATGGGTGAGGGCGCTTTGCTTGCGAAGCACTGCTTCGCAAGCGCCCGAACGCACAGCCGCCAGCGGCTGGGCCGGACCCGGGAGGGGGGTTTACGGCGTCCCCCTCAACCGGACCCACCCCGCCATCCCACGGATAGCCAGCTTCTGCCTTTGACGTTGACGTTGACGTTGATCGCAGCAGGTGCAGGGCTCCAAGCCCTGCAAAAGAACACACCCCTACAACACCTGCGGTCGGCACAGCAGGCTGAAACCTGCGCCGCCCAGCCGTGACTCCCCCGCCGTCACACGGAACCCGTGCAGGCCGGCAATCGCCGCCACGATCGACAATCCCAGACCAAATCCCCCGCCCGCGCTGGCATCGGCGCGATGGAAACGCTGGAACACCAGGCTGCGCTCGGCCTCGGCAATGCCCGGGCCGGAATCCTCCACCACGATGCACGTCGCGCCCTCCTGCACCCGCGCCGCCAGCCGCACCCGGCCACCCTCCGGCGCAAAGCGGATCGCGTTGTCCAGCAGGTTGCCGATCGCCTCGAACAGCAGGCCCCGATCCCCCAGCACGCCGGGCAGATCAGCAGCCAGTTCCAGCTCCAGCCACTGCCCCTTCTCTTCAGCCAGCGGGGCGTAGAACGCATGGATCTCCTGGAGCAATGCCTCCGGCGCCAGGGTCACGAAGCCGGACCGGCGCTGGTGGTCCTCCAGCTCGGAAATGCGCAGCAGCGCGCGGAACCGCGCCATCAGCGTATCGGTCTCGTCCAGCACCTGTTCCAGCGCCACTGCCTGCGGCTCGCCATCACCCACCTGCTGGCGCATGCGGTACAGCTGCGCGCGCAGCCGCGTCAGCGGCGTGCGCAGGTCGTGGGCGATGTTGTCGCATACCCCTTTGACCTCGGTCATCAGCTGCTCGATGCGGTCGAGCATGGCGTTGACGATCGACGCCAGCATGTCCAGCTCGTCGCGGCGGTTGGACAGCGGCAGGCGCTGGCCGAGGTTGCCGGCCACGATCCGTGCAGTCGCTTCTTCAATGGCCTGGATGCGCCGCAGGGGGCGTCTTCGCAGCAGGTGCCAGCCGAGCAGGCCCGGCACCAGGGTCAGCGATACACCCCACAGCAGTGCATCGAGGATGAGATGGTTCACCTCGTTCAACGGCCCGCTGTAACGCACCAGCACCAGGATGCGGCCGTCGCGGGTGGGCATCGCCAGGCCGAAGCCGCGCTTGCCCTGCGCGTTGGCGTCGGTGATCGGCAGGCCCGAGACCGGGTGCGCGCTGCCGTCCAGCGGCAGCTGTTTCGGCAGGGTCTTCAGCACGCCGGCCAGCGGCTGTCCCTGCGGAGTGAACAGGCCATAGGCATCGATGCCGTGCAGGTCATAGCGGCGGTTCTCGCGCAGCGCTTCGGTCAGCGCGTCGCCGGTGAAGTGCTCGAACAGGTGCGCACGCTGCAGCACCGCCGATTGCGCCAGCTCGTCCAGGTACAGCGACACCCGCCAGTACAGCACGCCCAGCAGCACGCACGACCAGGCCACGAACAGCAGGCTGTACAGCCCCAGCAGGCGGCTGCTGGACGAACGCCAGCCGTCAGACAGTTTCGCTGAGGACATAGCCACTGCCGCGCACGGTACGGATCAGCGACGGCAGGTCGGCCTGGTCGAGCTTGCGCCGCAGCCGGCCGATGTGGACGTCGATCAGGTTGGTGCCCGGGTCGAAGTGGTAGCCCCACACTTCCTCGAACAGCATCATCCGGGTCAGCACCTGCCCGGCGTTGCGCATCAGGTATTCCAGCAGCTTGAACTCGGTCGGCAGCAGGCTCAGGCTGCGGCCGCCGCGGTGGGCGGTACGTGCCAGCAGGTCCAGCTGCAGGTCGCCCACGCGCAGCACGGTCTCGTTGCTGGCCGGCTGCTGGCGGCGGCGCAGCAGCACCTCCACCCGCGCGGCCATCTCGTCGGAGGCGAACGGCTTGGTCAGGTAGTCATCGCCGCCCGCGCGCAGGCCGCGCACGCGCTCGTCCACGTCGGACAGCGCGCTGAGCATCAGCACGGGGGTCTGCACGCCGATCCGGCGCAGGGTGGTGACGATGGCCAGGCCGTCCAGCCCGGGCAGCATGCGGTCCAGGGTGATGGCGTCGTAGTCGCCACTGGCGGCACGGACCAGGCCTTCACGGCCGTCGGCCACCCAGTCCACCTGCAGCCCATGGTTGCCCAGTTCCGCCACGATTTCCTGGGCGGTGATGGCATCGTCCTCGATGGTCAATACGCGCGACATGGGCACCGCTGAAGTCCAGACTCGCCCATGCTCGCCAAATCGGCCGGTGCGGGCAAATGAAACATGCTTCATGCAGGCGCCCGGTACGCACCGGTTCAGCCCGGCTCGTTGTCCTCGCCGGGCAGTTCACCCAATTCGCCCTGCACCTGCACGTTGTTGCGGCCCATGGCCTTGGCCCGGTAGCACTGGGCGTCGGCCGACGCCACCGCCTCGTCCACGGTCATGCCCGCCTCCAGCGGCGCGATGCCGATGCTGGCGCCGATCCGCAGCCGCGCCGTGTCCCACGGAATGGACAGCGCGGCCAGGGTCTGCAGCAGTTCGCGGCCGATGCGCGCGGCCCGGCGCGGGCCACAGCCGGGCAGGATCACCGCGAATTCGTCGCCGCCCAGCCGCGCCACGATGTCCGAATCGCGCACGCCATGACGCAGCACGCTGGCCACCGCCCACAGCACCGCATCGCCGGCGAGGTGGCCCCAGGTGTCGTTGACCGGCTTGAAGCGGTCCAGGTCGATGAACATCAGCGAGGCCGCCTGGCCGGTGCGCTCGACGCGGGTGATCGCCTGCTGCAGGTGCGCCTCGAAGCCACGGCGGTTGCCCAGCTCGGTCAGCGGATCGATTTCGGCCAGGTGGCGTGCCTCGCGCTGGCGGGCGCGCTGCTGGGTATCGTCGCGCAGCACCCACACCGCGCCACGCACCTGGCCTTCGTCATCGCGCAGCCAGGCGCGGGTCAAGTCCACCGGCACCGTGGCCGCGCCCAGCCGCATCAGCAGGTCGGCATGCAGGTCCACCGCGTTGCTGTCCGGGTCCAGCAGCACGGCCACGTCCAGCACCGAGCCGGGCGCGTACTCGGTGGTCAGCGACAGCACGTCCTGCACGTTGTGCCCGGCCAGGGCCAGCGCGTTGTCACCCGCCAGGATGCGCACGGCCGCAGCATTGGCGTACTCGATACGCCCTTCCAGGCTCACGCTCAGCACCAGGTCGGCCACCGCATCCAGGGTGATGCGGCTGCGCTGCTCGGTTTCGTACAGGCGCTGCTCGCTGCTGCGCTGGGAAGTGACGTCCTGGATCTGCGACACGAAATGCAGCGGCTCGCCGCGCTCGTTGCGCACCAGCGAGACCGACAGGCGCGCCCAGATGGTGTTGCCATCGCGGTTGAGGTAGCGCTTTTCCAGATGGTAGTAATTGCGCCGGCCGGCCAGCAGGTCCTGCACCAGCGCCAGGTCGGTCTGCAGGTCGGCCGGATGGGTCAGACGCTGGAAATCCACCTGCAGCAGCTCTTCGCGCGGGTAGCCGAGAATCCGGCACAGCGCATTGTTGACGTCCAGCCAGCGCCCTTCCAGCGAGACCAGGGCCATGCCCAGCGCCGCCGAGGTGAACGCACCGGCGAACTTGTCCGCGGCCAGCCGCGCATCGGCACGCGCCTGCTGCATCTCGGTGATGTCGATGGCCATGCCGACGTAGCCGATGCGCTGGCCGTCGGCACCGTCCATGCGGCTGATCGACAGGCGCACCTGGCGGCGCTGGCCATCCTTGCGCAGGAAGGTCCACTGCCGTGAGAACGTGCCGCCCTGGGCCTGCGCGGCCAGTGCCTGGAAGACGGTCGGCAGGCGCCCTTCGGCATCGGCCAGCGGCGCCAGGAACACGGCGATCTCCTCAGGCTCGTGGAAAATGCCCGGGTCGACCCGGCCCACCACGTCATCGGCCGTATAGCCCAGCAGGCGCTCGGCGCCGCTGTTGAAAAGGGTGATCATGCCCTGCGGGTCGGTGGCCATCACCGCCACTTCGTCGGACGCATCGACCAGCGCCTGCAGCCGCTGGCGCATTTCCGCCGCGTCCTGCCGGGCCTGCTGCAGTTCGGTCACATCATCGTGGGCGCCGGCCATCCACACCGGGCGGCCCTGCCCGTCCCGCTCGAACACGCGTCCGCGGTCGTGGATCCAGATCCAGCGGCCGTCCTTGTGGCGCATGCGCAGCAGGCACGCATAGTGGTCGGCGTGCCCGCGGAAGTGCTCCTCCAGCGCGGCATCGGAACGGGCCAGGTCATCGGGATGGACCAGCGCCTGGAACGTATCCTGGTTCACCGGCTCCAGCTCTTCCTGGCGATAGCCGACGATCTCGGCCCAGCGCGCGTTGATGCGCATCTGGCCCGTCTGCACGTTCCACTCCCAGGTGCCCGCTGCGGTGCCTTCGATGATCATCGCCAGGCGGCGGCGGTCTTCGGCCAGCTCCACCAGGCGCCGCTCGACCAGGTTGCCTTCGTTGTTGGCGGGGCCGCCCATCAGCCCTCCCTGCCCCGCGCGCAGGCGCGCGCGGGCCGCAGCGCAAGGCTGCAACCCTCATGGATGCTGGCGGGAACGATTGGCGCCACGGCCCTCCCCGGCGACGACGGGACGGCCCGATGGCCCCCCTTGGGCGCAAGTGTGCGCACTGCGGGGGAACCTCGACAAGTCCCCCCTCGCAGGCGAGCGCCTGGAGGGGTGCCGGACTCAGCTGCGCTTGGCGCGGGCGAAGGCGTCGGCCAGGGCGTTGTTGGCCGGTGGCGCCGACTGCGCCGGGCGGCCGCCATTGCCCTGTCCGCGGTTCTGTCCACGGTTCGGACCGCCGGCATCGCGGCGCGGCCCCTGACCCTGGCCGCGCTCCTCGCGCTGGCCGGGCCGGCTGGTGGCCTGGCCGGGGGTGTCGTCCAGGCGCCGGGTCAGGGCGATGCGCTTGCGCGGCACGTCCACCTCCAGCACCTTTACCTTGACGATGTCACCGGCCTTGACCACATCGCGCGGATCCTTGACGAAGGTGTCCGACAGCGCCGAGATGTGGATGAGCCCGTCCTGGTGCACGCCGATATCCACGAACGCACCGAAGGCCGCCACGTTGCTGACCACGCCTTCCAGCACCATGCCTTCGCGCAGGTCCTTGATGTCCTCGACGCCCTCGGCGAAGCGCGCCGCTTTGAACTCAGGACGCGGATCGCGGCCCGGCTTTTCCAGTTCCTTGAGGATGTCGCGCACGGTCGGCACGCCGAAGGTCGCGTCGGTGAACTGCTCGGCCTTCAGGCCTCGCAGGAAGCTGCCATCACCGATCAGCGCCTTGATCGGGCGCGCGGTGCTGGCGACGATGCGCTCGACCACCGGATAGGCTTCCGGGTGCACGGGCGAGGCATCCAGCGGCTGGTCGCCATCGGCGATGCGCAGGAAGCCGGCGCACTGCTCGAAGGTCTTCTCGCCCAGCCGCGCCACCTTCAGCAGGTCCTTGCGGCGCTTGAACGGGCCGTTGTCATCGCGGTGGCGCACGATGTTCTCGGCCACTGTCGACGACAGGCCGGACACGCGCGACAGCAGCGCGGCCGAGGCGGTGTTGACGTACACGCCGACGGCGTTCACGCAGTCCTCCACGCGCGCATCCAGTGCCCGCGCCAGGCGGTACTGGTCCACGTCGTGCTGGTACTGGCCGACACCGATCGCCTTCGGTTCGATCTTCACCAGTTCGGCCAGCGGGTCCTGCAGGCGGCGGGCGATCGACACCGCGCCACGCAGCGACACGTCCAGGCCGGGGAACTCCTTGGCCGCGAATTCGGACGCCGAGTACACCGAGGCACCGGCTTCGCTGACCACCACCTTCTGCAGCTTCGGGTTGCCGGCGGCCTTGATGGCCTCACCGGCCAGCTTGTCGGTCTCACGGCTGGCGGTGCCGTTGCCGATCGCGATCAGCTCCACGTTGTGCTTCGCACACAGCTGCTTGATCGTCTGCAGCGACTGGTCCCACTGCCGGCGCGGCTCGTGCGGGTAGATGGTCTCGGTGGCCACCAGCTTGCCGGTGGCATCGACCACGGCGATCTTGCAGCCGGTGCGGATGCCCGGATCGAGGCCGAGCACGGTCTTCGGCCCGGCCGGTGCGGCCAGCAGCAGGTCCTTGAGGTTGTCGCCGAACACCGCAATCGCATCGGCCTCGGCCTTCTCACGCGCCTGGTTGAACAGGTCCAGCAGCAGGTGCGTGTGCAGCTTGGCGCGCCAGGTCAGGCGGCAGGCATCGAGCAGCCAGCGGTCGGCAGCACGGCCCTGGTCGGCAATGCCGGCCTTGCGCGCCACGCGCCCTTCGGCGTACTGGTGGCCGGCCTCGGCATCGCTACCCGGGTCCAGTTCCAGGAACAGGATCTCTTCGCGGCGCGCACGGAACAGCGCCAGCAGGCGGTGCGAGGGAATCTTCGCCAGCGACTCGGCGTGTTCGAAATAATCGCGGTACTTGGCGCCTTCGTTTTCCTTGCCCTCGGCCACGCGGGCGCGGATCACGCCGCCCTCGCCCAGCCAGATGCGCAGCTCGCCGACCAGCGCGGCATCTTCGCCCCAACGCTCCATCAGGATCGCGCGGGCACCTTCCAGCGCGGCCTTGGTATCGGCCACGCCCTTGTCGGCGTCGACGAAGGTGGCCGCGAACACCTGCGGATCCCGTGTCGGGTCGACCAGCAGGCCATCGGCCAGCGGCTCCAGCCCGGCCTCGCGGGCGATCTGCGCGCGGGTGCGGCGCTTGGGCTTGTACGGCAGGTACAGATCTTCCAGGCGGCTCTTGGTATCGGCGGCGAGGATGTCGTTGCGCAGTTCGTCGCTCAGCTTGCCCTGTTCGCCGATGCTGGCCAGCACGGCGGCGCGGCGGTCTTCCAGCTCGCGCAGGTAGGTCAGGCGGGTTTCCAGGTTGCGCAGCTGGGTGTCGTCCAGGCCACCGGTCACTTCCTTGCGGTAGCGGGCGATGAACGGAACGCTGGCGCCCTCGTCGAGCAGGCCGACGGCGGCACGTACCTGGGCGGACTGGGCACCGATTTCCTCGGCGATGGTCTGGGCGATCTGCTGGGCGAGCGCGCTCTGGGCGTTCTTGGCGTCGTGCATTGCTTCAGGTCTGGGCCGCATTACGGGAAGGCACCATTCTGGCAACCCACGACCAAGCGGGACAAGGCGTTGACAGGGGGCGGGATTCAGCCTCCGGCGGCCGGTCGGGACGCCGGCATCCTGGCGAGGGGGGCTGGGATGCCGGCGCGGGCGCGCGATGGTGGGCGCGCCCTGCCGCGTGTTACGGGGTCAACGGTAGTGGCGGGCGGCGCGCTGCATGACGATGTCGTCGCGCAGGCTTTCCAGGGCCATCAACCGGACCTTGCCGACACCCTGCAGTTCCATGAACCGCTCGGTGTAGAACTCCGGCCCCAGCGCGGTGTCGGCGCGGGATTTGCTGAAGCCGTAGGGCACCACGCCCTTCTCGCCATCCTTGCTACCACCGACATAGAGAACAATTGCCATGTGATGTCTTCCTCCAAATTGCTACTGCGTACTGCACACGATGAGCGGTACTTGCGAGCTCATCGGGATAGAGCTTACCGCGATCAAGCTGACTGGAACGTCACGAAGGGTAATGACGATCGGTTGCATGCAGATGACTGCCCGATCACTGCAGAACGCATACGGATCTTTAACCTCCGGCTAACAAACGGGGGTTTCCAGCCAACGGCGCAGCCCCTCGTGGGTGGCGGGGGTGGGTCGGTCGATCAACGGCAAAACCGTCGGGCTGGTCGGTGGGGGGTGGGGGGGGGGGGGGGGGCGCGGGCACCACCCCCGCGGGGCGGGGGCGCGCGGCACCTACCACCCGCCCCCCCCCCCCCCCCCCCCCC
>NZ_JBRRCR010000124.1:0-8051 GCF_056759115.1 Stenotrophomonas sp. STEN087
GGCGGTGGGTGGGCGGGGGGCGGGCGGGGGGGGCTTGTTTTTTCGCGCCCCCCCCCCCCCCCGCCGGGCCGGCCCGGGCGCTACCGCCTCCCGCCAGGCCCTTCTTCAATAGCCAGTGAGCCCGCATGAGCGATAGCCCGCACCTCCCCGAAGCCTGCGACCTGCTCATCGAAGCCGGTTATGTCGTTCCGATCGAGCCGCATGCGGTGGTGCTGGAAGACCATGCCGTCGCCGTGCGTGGCAGCGAAATCGTCGCCATCCTGCCGCGTGCCGAGGCCCGCGCGCGCTTCCGCGCGACCCAGGTGGTCAGCCGTCCCGACGCGGCGCTGATGCCCGGCCTGGTGAACGCTCACACGCACAACCCGATGACCCTGCTGCGCGGCGTCGCTGACGACCTCCCGCTGATGACCTGGCTGCAGCAGCACATCTGGCCGGTGGAAGCGGCGGTGATCGGGCCGGAATTCGTCGCCGACGGCACCACCCTGGCCATCGCCGAGATGCTGCGCGGCGGCACCACCTGCGCCAACGAGAACTACTTCTTCGGCGACGTGCAGGCCGCGGTCTACAAGAAGCACGGTTTCCGCGCGCTGGTCGGCGCGGTCATCATCGATTTCCCCACCGCCTGGGCCAAGACCGACGACGAGTACTTCGCCAAGGCCGGTGAACTGCATGACCAGTGGCGCACCGATCCGCTGATCGGCACCGCGTTCGCGCCGCATGCGCCGTACACGGTCAACGATGCCAATTTCGAGCGCGTGCGGATGCTGTCCGACCAGCTCGACATGCAGGTGCACCTGCACACCCATGAGACCGCGCAGGAAATCAACGATTCGATCAAGCTGCACGGCCAGCGCCCGCTGGCGCGGCTGGATCGCCTCGGCCTGGTCAACGACCGCCTGATCGCGGTGCACATGACCCAGCTGACCGACGCGGAAATCCACCTGTGCGCCGAGCGTGGCGTCAGCGTGGTGCACTGCCCGGAATCGAACCTGAAGCTGGCCTCCGGTTTCTGCCCGGCCTGCGCCCTGCAGCGCGCCGGCGTCAACCTGGCCATCGGTACCGATGGCTGCGCCAGCAACAACGACCTGGACATGTTCAGCGAGAACCGCACCGCGGCCATCCTGGCCAAGGCCGTGGCCGACGATGCGACCGCGCTGGACGCGGCCACCACGCTGCGTGCCTCGACCCTGGGCGGCGCCCGCGCGCTGGGCTTCGGCGAGCGCATCGGCTCGATCGAAGTCGGCAAACAGGCCGACCTGGTCTGCGTCGACCTGTCGGCGCTGGAAACCCAGCCGCTGCACAACGTGCTGTCGCAGCTGGTGTATGCCACCGGCCGCCAGCAGGTCAGCGACGTCTGGATTGCCGGCAAGCCGAAGCTGGTGCAGCGCGAACTGGTCGGCATGGACCTGCCGGGCATCATCGCCAACGCGCGCCAGTGGCGCGAGCGCATCCGTCATATCCGCGCCTGAACCCCGGCGCTGCAAGGACTCCCCCATGACTGCCCCCCACGCTTCCTCCAATTTCGATCAGGCCGAGCTGGACAAGTTCGCCGCGCTGGCCAACCGCTGGTGGGACGCCGACGGCCCGCAGAAGCCGCTGCACGCCCTGAACCCGGTGCGCCTGCAGTACGTGGCCGACCGCGTGACGCTGCGCGGTGCGCGCGTGCTCGACATCGGCTGCGGTGGCGGCCTGCTGAGCGAGGCGCTGGCCCAAAGCGGTGCCGACGTCACTGCGATTGACCTTGCCCCTGAGCTGGTCAAGGTCGCGCGCCTGCATGCGCTGGAAAGCGGCGCCAAGGTCGACTACCGGGTGCAGGCCGCCGAGGACCTGGCCGCCGAACAGCCGGGCAGCTTCGACGTGGTCACCTGCATGGAAATGCTCGAGCACGTGCCCGATCCGGGCGCGATCATCGAGGCCTGCAAGCGCCTGCTGAAGCCCGGTGGCCACCTGTTCCTGTCGACCATCAACCGCACCGCGGCTGCGTTCGCAGTGGCGATCGTCGGCGCCGAGTACGTGGCACGGCTGCTGCCCAAGGGCACCCACCACTACCAGGAATTCATCAAGCCGGCCGAGCTGGCGCGCTGGCTGCGCGAGGCCGACGTGCAGCTGGTGGATGTGAGCGGCATGGCCTACGAGCCGTGGCGAAACCACGCCCGCCTGAGCAGCCGCACCGACATCAACTACCTGGCCTACGCGGTCAAGCCTGCATGACCACGGCCGGCTTCCCGCGGGCGGTGCTGTTCGACCTGGACGGCACCCTGCTGGACAGTGCGCCGGATTTCGTCGCCACCTGCGATGCGATGCTGGCCGCGCGCGGCCGTGCGCCGATCGATCCGGCGCTGCTGCGCCCGGTGGTGTCCAAGGGCTCGCGTGCGATGTTGACCGCCGCTTTCCCGGATCTGGACGCGGCCGAGCGCGATGCGCTGATTCCCGAGTTCCTGCAGCGCTATGAAGCGCTGATCGGCCAGCACGCCGTGCTGTTCGACGGCGTGGCCGGCATGCTCGCCGCGCTGGATGCCGCAGGCACCGTGTGGGGCATCGTCACCAACAAGCCGGAATACCTGGCGCGCCTGATCCTGCCGCAGCAGAGCTGGCAGCAGCGCTGCGCGGTGCTGGTGGGCGGTGACAGCCTGGCCGAGCGCAAGCCGCATCCGCTGCCGCTGCTGCACGCCGCGCAGGCCATTGGCGTTGCCGCCGAAGACTGCGTGTACGTCGGCGACGACGAGCGCGACATCATCGCTGCACGCGCGGCGGCCATGCCGTCGGTGGCGGCGCTGTGGGGCTACCGCCTGCACAGCGACGATCCGCTGGCCTGGCAGGCCGACGTACTGGTGGAAAACGCCGAACTTCTGCAACTGGCCAGTCTCTGGCCGACCCGGCCGGCAGCCCCGGCCCAGCCGTAAGGAATGACGTAGTGAGCAGTACCGCGCTGGACAGTTTCCTCGACAAGTGGCGCAGCCGTTGGCCGGAATGGTCGGTGGCCGCCCCGTTCGTGGCCGAATCGCAACGCGAGCTCGCGGTGGCGTGGTTCGCGCTGCTGCAGGAATTCGACGACATGCTCAACACCAGCGGCGACCCGATGCCGGCCGACGCCAAGCTGGCGTGGTGGGGCGAGGAGCTGCGCAGCTGGGCCGGGCAGCGCTCGCGCCATCCGCTGGGCCGCCTGCTGGAGCCGGTGCGTGCACCGTGGGCGCAGCTGGCCGAAACCCTGCCGGACCTGGTCGAGGCGCGCACGGTTGCACTCGATGCGGCCAGTGCCGAGCGCGCGCTGGCCAACTACGCCGACGCCGTGGCGGCGGTGGAAGCGGTGCTGTTCAACGACACGCCGCGCAAGGGCGCCGGCCGTGCCGTGCAGCTGCAGACCCTGGCCCAGCGCCTGCAGGATGCCGGCGTGGCCGGTGTGCCGCGCAGCCTGCTGGACGAGGACGCCAGCAACGCCACGCAGCGTTGGGCGCAGCATCTGTTGAAGGGCTGGGCGACCCGCGTGCCGGGCCCGCGCGCGCGCCGC
The DNA here is from genome assembly GCF_056759115.1 of Stenotrophomonas sp. STEN087. NCBI lineage: Bacteria > Pseudomonadati > Pseudomonadota > Gammaproteobacteria > Lysobacterales > Lysobacteraceae > Stenotrophomonas > Stenotrophomonas sp. STEN087. The sequence goes on from NZ_JBRRCR010000124.1 coordinate 3,509, forward strand.
GTCTGGTCCAGCCTGGCCCGCGCCCGCGTGGCCGCGCAGGCCGCAGGCAAGCCGATCGAAGCCACCCCGGTACGCACGCTGCTGCGCGTGTGGTGGGCCGCACGCGGCTGATCGCTGCTGGTAGGTGCGGACCGTGGTCCGCACGCTCTACGGGATCGTGCCGAATCGCATTGCGGTAGATCCACGCCATGCGTGGATGAATGTCCGGTTCGCGCGCGCTGCGGGATCGTGCCGACCAAGGTCGGCACCTACCAAGGCGCAGTGCGCTCGCCGGGCATGGCCCGGCGCTACCGGATCATGACCCCACCCAAGCGCGTGGCGCGCGCTATTTGCGTTCCAGCACCAGCAACGGGTCGATGCGGGTATCGAACCAGTTCATGCCCCAGTGCAGGTGCGGGCCGGTGGCACGGCCGGTGGCGCCGACGGCGGCAATCACCTGGCCCTGCTCGACCCGATCGCCCACCTTCACGTCGATGCGTGACAGGTGCAGGAAGTTCGAGCTGATGCCGTAGCCATGGTCGATCAGCAACGTGCCGCCGGTCAGGTACAGATCCGGGCCGGCGAAGGTGACCACGCCGGCGGCCGGTGCCTTCACCGGGGTGCCGGTGGGTACCGCGATATCCATGCCGGAATGGCCTGCACCGGGCTGGCCGTTGTACACGCGTGCATTGCCGAAGCGGCCACTGATGCGGCCCTGCACCGGCCAGATGAAGGTCTGGGTGAAATCGGTGCGGTTGTCATCGCGGGCGCGCGCTGCGGTCACCTGCGCCTGTTCGCGCTTGATGCGCTCGGCAATCGCCGGCGGCGGATTCACCGTCTTCGGCGGCACGCCGTTCACGCGCTCGGTCGGCCAGTCGCGCGGGGTCACCGAAATCGTGGCCGTCTCGCTGCCGCCATCCGGGCGCTGCACCTGCACCTGCAGCGGGCCTTTCTCGTCGCGGCCGATGCCGAACACCACGCTGCCGTAGTTGCTTACGCGCAGGTCGCGGCCGGCGTAGCGCACGCGGCTGCCGGCCGGCACCTTGCCGATCACCATGGCGCCCTGCGACGCGCTGGCCGGGAACACCACGCGGCTGTCGATCAGGCTGCCGATGCCATCCTGCGCCTGTGCCAGCGGTGCGTTGAACGAGGGCGCGGCCAGCAGCAGCGCCCCCAACAGAAGTGCCGAACGCATCAGCGGTCGTAGGTCATGCGCTGGCCGGCCGGTTCGCCCACCAGCGTGCTGCCGTCCCACACCCGCTGGCCGTTCACCCAGGTCGAGGCCACGCGCGAACGGAAGGTGGTGCCTTCAAACGGCGACCAGCCGCACTTGGACAGCACGTCTTCGCGCTTGACGGTGAACGGCACGTCTTCCACCAGCACCAGGTCGGCGAAGTAGCCTTCGCGCAGGAAGCCGCGCTCTTCCACGTCGAACAACTGCGCCGGGGCGTGGGCGAACTTCTGCACCACCTGCTCGCGGGTCAGCTTGCCTTCGTGCACGCGCTCCAGCGCGGCCACCAGCGCGTACTGCACCAGCGGCAGGCCGGACGGCGCCTGTGCGTAGGGCTTCTGCTTCTCTTCCCAGGTGTGCGGGGCGTGGTCGGTGGCCAGCACGTCCAGCACGTCATCGGCCAGCGCAGCGGTGATCGCTTCGCGGTCGGAAACTTCCTTGATGGCCGGGTTGCACTTGATCAGGTTGCCCTTGGTCGCGTAATCCGGGCGCGCGAAGTGCAGGAAGTGCACGCAGGTTTCAGCGGTGATCTGCTTGCGGCTGCCGTCGGCGCGGATCAGCGGGCCCTTCTCGAACAGCGCCAGCTCGTCGGCGGTGGAGATGTGCAGCACGTGCAGGCGGGTGCCGTGCTTGCGCGCCAGCGACATCGCCAGGCGGGTCGACTTGATGCAGGCCTCGCGCGAACGGATGTCCGGGTGCATGTCCGGGGTCAGTGCGTCGCCGTACTTTTCCTGGAAGGCCTTGAGGTTGGCGTCGATCATCGGCGTGTCTTCGCAGTGCGTGATGATCGGGGTCGGGCATTCGCGGAAGATCGCGTCCAGCGTCTCCGGGTTGTCCACCAGCATGTTGCCGGTAGAGGCACCCATGAACACCTTCACGCCCGGCGCCTTCTTCGGGTCCAGTGCGCGGATCGCTTCCAGGTTGTCGTTGCTGGCGCCGTGGTAGAAGCCGTAGTTGGCCCAGGCGCGGCCGCGTGCCAGCTCGTACTTGGCTTCCAGGATGGTCGAATCCAGCGTCGGCGGGTTGGTGTTGGGCATATCCATGAAGCTGGTCAGGCCACCGGCCACCGCGGCCGCCGATTCGCTGGCGATGTCGCCCTTGTGGGTCAGGCCCGGTTCGCGGAAGTGCACCTGGTCATCGATCATGCCGGGCAGCAGCCAGCGTCCGGCCGCGTCCACCACCTGCTCGCCGTCGCGCGGGGCCAGGCCACTGCCGATCTGCGCGATGCGGCCGTTCTCGATGCGCAGGTCGCCGTCGAAGGTGCGGCCTTCGTTGACCATGCGGGCATTGGTGATGAGGGTGGAGGACATGTCAGTGTTTTCCTGTGCAACGGCAAGAAGGGGCGTGGGAAGACTCGGGCACTGGATCGAAGCCGCCGGGATGGAAGGGGTGGCAGCGGCCCAGCCGGCGCGCGGCCAGCCAGCTGCCGCGCAGCGGGCCGTGGCGGCCGATGGCCTCCATCGCGTATTCAGAACAACTGGGCACGAAACGGCAGCGCGGCCCCAGCAGGGGGCTGATGAAGCGCTTGTAGAAGCGCAGCAGGGCGATGAGCAGGCGCGAGATCACCCAGTCATCTTATGCCAGTTGGCATGAAGGCCGCATTTGTGCAGGATGGGCCGTTGGTCGCATGTCGCCGATGGCCTGCGACCGGTGCTGGCACCCTTGCAGGTGCCGGCCAGGTTCCGCACCGCGCAGGGCGGCCAGGTTGTTCGGACCGCCACGTTGGGCCCGCTGGCTCCATGACTGAATGGAGCAGGCCCCCAAGGTTGCTGCTGCCGGTCGGGTAGGCTATAAAGGCCCGCTTTCCCGGGCCCCGGGGAATCCAAGGAAGAGCGTTTCGTGGCTGCTAAAAAAACTGCAAAGAAGGCCGTCAAGGCCGCCAAGAAAACCGCCAAGCCTGTTGTGAAGAAAGTGGCGGCCAAGCCTGTTGCCAAGAAGCCGGCCAGCAAGACGGCCGCCAAGGCAGCATCCTCGCAACCGGCGGCCAGGAAGGCCACCGCAACGAAATCGCCGGCCAAGGCCAGCAAGCCAGCGGCGAAGAAGGCCGCTGCGCCGGCCAAGGCCAAGCCCGCGGCAGCCAGCAAGAAGGCGCCGGTGGTGAAGAAGGCAGCCAGCAAGGCCGCACCGGCCAAGAAGGCCGTCGCCAAGCCGGCACCGAAGAAGGCTGTCGCCAAGCCCGCGCCGAAGCCGGTGGCCAAGAAGGCCGCGGCCAAGCCGGTCGCCAAGCCGGCGGCGAAGAAGGCTGCACCGGCTAAACCCGCCGCCACGCCTGCCGCTGTAAAGAAAGCCACCAAGAATGTCGCCAAGCCGGCTGCCAAGCCGGCCCCGGCCCCGGTAGTGAAAACCGCACCGAAGCCCGCCGCCAAGGCAGCTCCGGCCAAGTCTGTCCCGGCCAAGACCGCGGCAGTGGCAGCAGCCAAACCGGCCCCCAAGCCGGCCCCGGCCGCCACCCCTGCAGCATCGACCGCCCCGCAATCCAAGAATCCCGTGCCCGTTTCGAAATCGCCTGCCAAGACCGCCGTGAAAACCGCCGTGAAACCTGATCCCGCTCCGAAGACCGTGTCGCGCCCCGTGGGCAAGGTCGCCGTGGCTGTGACCGCCCGTTCGGCGGCGCCGGCCCCGCGCAGCAAGTACAAGGTCGTCGAATACAAGACCGACGAGGCCACCGGCCGCCCGATCCTGCCGACCGGCTACAAGCCCGGCTCGGAAGAGGAGTACATGAGCCCGCTGCAGCAGGAATACTTCCGCCAGCGCCTGCAGAACTGGCGCGCCGATCTGGTGGAAGAATCCAAGCAGACCATCGAGAACCTGCGCGAGGAAGTGCGTGACATCGGCGACGAAGCCGAGCGCGCGACCCGCGAGACCGAGAACTCGCTGGAACTGCGTACCCGCGACCGTTACCGCAAGCTGATCGGCAAGATCGACAGCACCCTGAAGCGCCTGGAAGCCGGCGACTACGGTTACTGCGTGGACACCGGTGAGGAAATCGGTCTGGAGCGTCTCGAAGCACGCCTGACCGCCGAGCGCACCATCGACGCCCAGGAGCGTTGGGAGCACCTGCAGAAGCAGCAGGGCGACTGATTCCAGAGCGTTGTCTGGTCATGCGAAAAACCCGGCCTCGGCCGGGTTTTTTGTTGGGTGGCTGGCTGTTGTAGAGCCGAGCCCACGCTCGGCTGGCCGTACTGTAGAGTCGAGCCATGCTCGACTGGCCGTTTTGTAGAGTCGGGGGGGGGTCGCGTGGGGGGAGGGCAAAGAACAGGAACGCGGGCGGGGCGCCGCCGAACACGGCCGCCGGCCCGCAGCGCCGCCGCACCCCGAGCCCCCGGCGCCAGC
>NZ_JBRRCR010000125.1:0-7953 GCF_056759115.1 Stenotrophomonas sp. STEN087
CCTTTGATCTTTTCTTTTGTCTTTCGTGGCTGGCGCGCGCAGGAACCTGTCCGTGGGCCGGGGGGGGGGGTTGGGGGCGGGGGCCGGGGCCCAGAGGGTGCGCGGCGGCGGGAAATGGAGGGGGTACCCGCGGCACCCCCCCCCCCCCCCCACCCCCCCCCCCCCACCCCACCCCCCCCCCACCCCCCCCCCCGCCGCCCCCCCCCCCCCCCGCAACCGATGCCTCTGCCGCGTATCATCGTCGTGTTTGCCCCACCTGGAGACAGCGATGAACCCCCTGCGCCCCTTCCGCGACAAGATGCCCGTCCTCGGCCAGCGCGTGTACGTCGACCCGGCCTGCACCCTCATTGGTGACGTGGAGCTGGCCGACGATGTCTCCATCTGGCCGGGCACGGTCATCCGCGGCGACGTCAATTTCGTTCGCATCGGCGCGCGCACCAACGTGCAGGACGGCACCATCATCCACGTCAGCCACCACAGCCCGTACAACAAGGCCGGCTACCCGACCCTGATCGGCGAAGGCGTGACCGTCGGCCACGGCTGCATCATCCACGCCTGCACCATCGGCGATTACAGCCTGATCGGCATGGGCGCCTGCATCCTCGACGGTGCGCGTGTCGAGCGCCATGCCTTCGTCGGCGCCGGCGCCGTGGTCGGCCCGGGCAAGGTGGTCGGCGAGGGCGAGCTGTGGGTGGGCAACCCGGCGCGTCCGGCACGCACGCTCAGCGACAAGGAGATCGAGTCGCTGCACTATTCGGCCGACCACTACGTGCGGCTGAAGGACGAATACCTGGGCTGAGCCGCTTCGTCGACCACTGGGCTCTGCTAAAGTCGGGGCCCGACCAGGAACCGTCGAGACCCCCATGCCTGTGGCAGCACGCCGGAGAGGACTCCAGCGCCCACATCCGCGGCCATCGCACTGATGACCGCGCCCATGCTCGATACCTACCGCGAGGTGGTAACGCCGGAAGGCGTGCCGCTGCAGTTGCCCACCGCCGGGCCGATGCCACGTGCGCTGGCCTGGCTGGTCGACCTGGGCATCCGCTTCGGCGCGCTGGTGCTGCTGTCCATTCCGCTGGCACTGCTCGATGAGTTTGGCCGCGGCATCTACATGGCCGCGATGTTCCTGCTGATGTGGGCCTACCCCATCGTCTGCGAGGCGCTGTGGGGCCGCACCCTGGGCAAGCGTGCACTCGGCCTGCGCGTGCTGTCGCGCGATGGCGCACCGGTGGGCTGGATGGCCTCGATCACCCGCAACCTGCTGCGCACCGTGGACATGCTGCCGTTTGGTTATGCCCTGGGCCTGCTCAGCAGCCTGTTCGATCCGTACGGGCGCCGCCTCGGCGACCTGGTGGCCGGCACCGTGGTGGTGCACGAGCCGATGCATTACCTGTCGCCACCGGCCACCATCGACAGCGTGCTGGTGCCGTCGCAGCCGCTGCGCCCGCAGGAACAGGCCGCCGTCCTGGCGTTTGCCGAACGCGCGCCGCGCCTGTCGCCGGGTCGCCAGCAGGAACTGGCAGGTATCGCCGAGCCGCTGACCGGTGCATCCGGCCAGGTGGGCGTGCTGCGCCTGTATGCGATGGCCAACTGGCTGCTGGGCCGCCGATGAAGCAGGAACAGTTCGTCGCCCGCCACCAGCACGAATGGCAGCAGCTGGAGCTCTGGCTGCAGCAGCGTGCGGGCGCTTCGCGTCGCAGGCGGCGCAGGCCCGAAGCCGCTGATCCGGGTGACGTCGCCTTCGCCCAGCGCTACCGCCGCCTGTGCCAGCAGCTGGCGCTGGCCCGCGAACGCGGCTACAGCCCGCAGCTGGTGCAGCGCCTGCAGCAGCTGATGCAGCAGGGCCACAGCGTGCTGTACCGCACGCCGCCGGTGCGCTGGCGGCGGGCACTGGAATTCCTGGTGGCCGACTTCCCGATGCTGGTGCGCAGCCAGGCGCGCAGCATGTGGGTGGCACTGGCGATGTTCGCGGTGCCGGCGCTGGCCTGCTTCGCCGTGGTGCAGCTGTACCCGGACAGCGTGCATCTGCTGATGGACAACAGCCAGATCGCCGAGATGGAACGCATGTACGACCCGGCCGCGGACCGGCTGGGGCGTGACAGCGGCACCGACTGGATGATGTTCGGCTACTACATCATGAACAACATCAGCATCGCCCTGCGCACCTTCGCCAGCGGCCTGCTGGCCGGGCTGGGTACGCTGCTGGTGCTGCTGTTCAACGGCGTCATCATGGGCGCGGTGGCGGGCCACCTGCAGCAGATCGGCCATGGCGATCCGTTCTGGCGCTTCGTGGTCGGCCATGCCGCCTTCGAGCTGACCGGCATCGTCATCGCCGGCGGCGCCGGCCTGCAGCTGGGCATGAAACTGCTGGCGCCCGGCCGCCGCCGCCGCATCGACGCGCTGGTCGAAGGCGGCCGCATCGGCGCCCGGTTGTGCCTGGGCGTGGCCTTCATGCTGCTGCTGGCGGCGTTCGTGGAAGCGTTCTGGTCGTCGATCGCGCAGATCCCGGCCTGGGCCAAGTACAGCGTGGGCGGTGTGTTGTGGGCCGGCGTGCTGCTGTGGCTGTGGCGCGGCGGTCGCGGGGGTGAACGTGCGGATTGACCACCTCGACGTGGCCCTGCGTGCGCGCAGCGGCTGGGAAGCGATGGAACTGGGCACCGCCCTCGCCCGCCGCCATGCGCGCGCGGTGTGGGGCAGCTGGCTGCTGGCCAGTGCGCCGTTGTTCGTGCTGTTCAATGCGCTGGCCTGGTGGCTGGACGGCTTCGCCTGGGCATCGCTGGCGATGTGGTGGTGCAAGCCGCTGTTCGAGCGCGCGCCCCTGTACGTACTCTCACGCGGCATCTTCGGCGAGACGGTCGGCGCGCGTGCGGCACTCGCTGCGCAACGGCACTGGGGCGGCACCGGTTTCTGGGGCTACCTTGGCTGGCGCCGTTTCAGCCTGCTGCGCAGCCTGTGCCTGCCGGTCAACCTGCTGGAAGGCAACGCACCCGCACAGCGCGGCCCACGCCGGCGCGCGGTGGCTGCTGGCGCCGCTGGGCCGGCAATCCTGCTGGCGCTGATCTGCCTCGGCTTCGAGCTGGTGCTGGTGCTGGGCGCGATCGCAGCGGTCTTCATGTTCATTCCGCTGGAACTGCTGCCCGACTCGTGGCGCGCGGCCTGGGCGATGATCAGCGTCGAGACCCCGCCGTGGGCGGACCTGCTGCTGAACCTGCTGAGCTGGCTGGCCGCCGCCCTGATCGGCCCGTTCTATGTCGGTGCGGGCTTCGGCCTGTACCTCAACCGGCGCACGCAGATGGAAGCGTGGGACGTGGAGATCGCCCTGCGCCGCCTGCGCGAACGGCTGCTGCCGGCGGCATCGACGCTGGCCCTGCTGCTGTGCCTGGCGCTGCCGCTGGCGCCCGCCCACGCGCAGGACGCCGATGCGGACACTGCCCACCCGGTCGCCGACGAAGCCCGGGCGGCCGGACAGACCGACGCGGATGAAGAAGGCGAGGACGACGGCGAAGAAGCCAACGCCGCCAATGATCCGGCCAATGCCGCCGCCGGCATCTTCGGCGAGCAGCCGGTGGACACCGCCGGTTTCCGCCAGGCGGTGAACCGTGCCTACGAGGATCCGCTGCAGCGGCCGGTCCGCCAGGTCACCGAGTGGAAGCCGATCGACGACACCACGGCGGAAAAGAAGGCCGAAAAGAAAGACACCAGGGACGACAAGGCCGGCCAGAAACATGGCGAACGCAACCGCGGCCTGAAGCTGCTGGCGCGGGTGGCCGAATGGGGCCTGTGGGCACTGCTCGGCGTGGTGGTGCTGGTGCTGCTGCTGACCGCGCGTCTGTGGTGGCCGTGGCTGCGCGGCGCCGGCCGGCGCACGCCGAAGGACGCACCCCGCGTGCAGGAAGAGGCCGTGGAACTGCCGGTGGTGCTGCCGCCGGACGTGGCCACCCAGGCCGGCCTGCTGTGGGACCAGGGACGCCCGCGCCAGGCCCTGGCCCTGCTTTACCGCGCCAGCGTGCGCACCCTGGTCGAGCGCACCGGCAACGCGTTGCCGCCCGGCGCCACCGAAGCGCAGTGCCTGCGTGCTTCGCGGCGCATGCCGCAGCAGGCGGACCGCGATCTGTTCGCCCGCATCGTGCGCATGTGGCAGTACGCCGCGTACGGCGGCCGCCTGCCCACGCGCGATGAGTTCGATGGCCTGGCCGCGACACTGCGCCAGCAGTTCGGGTGGAAGGCATGAGCCCGCGCGCGTTCTGGGCCCTGCTGCTCGGCCTGCTGGTGCTGCTGGGCGTGCCGTTGACCATCCTGTTCCTGCGCACGCACGAGAAGGTCACCGAGACCGTGGTGCTGCCGCCGCGTGGCGAAGCCAGCTACAACCCGCTGTACGTGCTGGGGCAGGCGCTGCGCGCGGACGGCATTGAAGTGCAGTCGCGCGAACGCCTGCAGCTGGCGAAGATGCCCCTGGCCGACACCGATACCGTGGTCCTGCTGCAGGACACCCGCGAGATGCCGCCGGGCACCGCGCAGGCACTGCTGGACTGGGTTGCCCGTGGCGGCCACCTGCTGCTGCGCACGCAGCCGCCGGGCGAGGACAAGACCAGCACCACGCAGGGTCCGCTGCTGGACCGCATCGGCGTGGAAAGCCTGTTCCATGGCAAGGACTGCCAGCCGTTCCATGTGGTGGATGATCCCAACCACGTCGAGTTCTGCAACGGCCGCCGCTTCAGCCTCGGCTTCCGGGCCAGTGCCGATGCCGAGCGCCGCTGGGGCAACGAGGAAGGGCTGGCCTTCGCCCGCCTGCGCCACGGCAAAGGCCGCATCGATGTGCTGGCCGACATGGATTTCATGCGCGGCAATGGCGCCGCTCCGCTGCCGCGCAAGGGCGCGACGGCCAAAAACACACCGCAGCGCGGTGGCCTGCTCGATCTCTCCCACCGCGACCTGACCCGCCACCTGCTGGACCCCAACTACGGGCGCGGCACGGTGTGGCTGGTATACGGCAGCCGCCCGCCGACGCTGCTGGCGCGCATCGTGCTGCAGGGCTGGCCGGTGTGGATTCCGCTGCTGCTGGGCATCCTGGGCTGGCTGTGGACGCGCGCGCAGCGGCTGGGCAGCGTGCTGCCTTCGCCGGTGGTCGAGCGCCGCTCGCTGCTGGAACACGTGCGTGCCAGTGGCGAGCTGCTGCTGCGCTTCGGCCAGGGCGCGCAGCTGTACAACGCAGTGCAGGCGCTGTTCCTGCATCGCCTGCGCCTGCGCGCCCCGGTGGCGGCCGCGCTGGATGGCGCTGCCCGCGACCAGGCCATCGCCGAGGTGCTGCAGTGGCCCGCCAGCCGCGTGGCCACCGCCCTCACCGCTCCTTCGCCGCACGATTCCTCCGCCCTGCGCGAGCGCATCCGCTTGCTGCTCCAGATGAGATCCCTGCTATGACCGATGCCCCTGAGCTTCCGGCGGCCGCTGCCGCCCGCCTGATCGAACGCGTCGATGCCATCCGCGATGCCGTCGGTCGCGCCTTCATCGGCCAGGCCGACGTGCTCGACCAGATCATGGTGGCGCTGCTGGCCGGCGGCCACGTGCTCATCGAAGGCGTGCCCGGGCTGGGCAAGACCCTGCTGGTGCGTGCACTGGCACAAGCGATGGAGCTGGACTACGGGCGCGTGCAGTTCACCCCCGACCTGATGCCCAGCGACGTCAGCGGCCATGCGGTGTACGACCCGAAGAGCGAGAGCTTCAAGATCCGCCGCGGCCCGGTGTTCACCAACCTGCTGCTGGCCGACGAGATCAACCGCGCCCCGGCCAAGACCCAGTCAGCCCTGCTGGAAGTGATGCAGGAAGGCCAGGTGACCATCGAAGGCAAGGCCTTCACCCTGGCGCCGCCGTTCATGGCCCTGGCCACGCAGAACCCGCTGGAACAGGAAGGCACCTACCCGCTGCCGGAAGCGCAGCTGGACCGCTTCCTGCTGAAGGTGCTGATCGACTACCCGCAGCTGGAAGACGAGAAGCACATGGTCACGGCCATCACCCGTGGCCGCGCCGCCAGCGATTTCGACCTCAGCCAGGTGCCGCGCGTACTCGGCGCCGGCGAACTGCTGGCGCTGCAGCAGGCCACCGCCGCCATCACCGTCGATGACGAAGTGATCGACTACGCGGTGCGCATCGTGGCCGCCACCCGTTCCTGGCCGGGCATCGCCGTCGGCGCCGGCCCGCGCGGCAGCATCGCGCTGGTGCGTGCCGCGCGTGCGCAGGCGGTGCTGGCCGGCCGAGATTTCGTCACCCCCGACGACGTGCGTGACATCGCCCGGCCGGCACTGCGCCACCGCATCGCGCTGGCACCGGAACTGCAGATCGAAGGCCAGGGCCCGGACGACGTGCTCGGTGCCCTGCTGGCCAAGGTGGAAGCGCCGCGCCGATGAGGCCTGCGCCGCTGCTGCTGGTCCTGCTGGCTGCCTGGGCCGCGCTGGGCGGCGTGGTGCTGGCTGGCCTGCTGCCGCACTGGAGCTGGGCCGTGGCCGGTGCGCTGGTGGCCGCGCTGGCACTGGCCGATCTGTGGCGGCAGTGGCGACGTGCATCGCCGCAGGTACAGCGCCAGGTGCCCGAGGCCTTGGCACTCGGCGTGCGCCGCGAGATCGGCCTGCGCCTGTTCGCCGAGCAGCCGATGCAGGTGCAGGTGTTCGATCGCGTGCCCGGCGGCTGGCCGCTGGAAGGATTGCCGCAGCGCCCGCAGCTGCGCGCCGGCCACGCCAGCACCCTGCACTACCAGGTGCAGCCGCAGCAGCGCGGACGCTTCCAGTTCGACGGCGTGGACGTGCGCATCCGCTCGCCATGGCGGCTGTGGTGGCAGCAGCGCACGCTGCCGCCGGTGCTGGACGTGCGGGTCTATCCCAACTTCGTGCCGCTCACCCGCTTCGCGTTGTTCAGTGCCGACCAGGCCTCGCGCCTGGTGGGCGCGCACGTGAAGCGCCGCCGTGGTGAAGGCACCGATTTCCACCAGATGCGCGAGTACCGCGTCGGTGACAGCCTGCGCCAGCTGGACTGGAAGGCCACCGCCCGCGCGCGCAAGCTGATCTCGCGCGAATACCAGGACGAGAAGAACCAGCAGCTGCTGCTGATGCTCGACAGCGGCCGGCGCATGCTGGCCAGCGAAGGCGGCCTTTCGCACTTCGACCATGCCTTGAACGCGTCGCTGGTGGTGGCCTATCTGGCGTTGCGCCAGGGCGATGCCGCCGGCCTGTTCGCGGTGGGTGGCGAACGCCGCTGGGTGGCGCCGCAGCGCGGCATGGGCACGGTGGAACACCTGCTGCGCGCCAGTTACGACCTGCAGCCGCAGGCCGTGGCCACCGACTATCTGGCCGCCGCCACCGAAGTCTCGCTGCGCCAGCGCCGGCGTGCGCTGGTGATGCTGGTCAGCAACGTGCGCGACGAAGACATCGAAGACCTGCTGGCCGCCGTGCGCCTGCTGCAGCGCCGCCACCTGGTGTGCGTGGCCAGCCTGCGCGAACGCGAACTGGATACCGCGCTGGAAGGCGAGGTGCAGACTCTGGAAGACGCCGCCCAGGCCGGTGCCGCCGCGCTGTACCTGCAGCAGCGCGCGAAGGCGCATGAAGCGCTGCGCAGTGAGAAGGTGATGGTGCTGGACGTGACCGCCGACGCCCTGCCTGCCACGCTGGTGGAACGGTATCTGGCCGTGAAGCGCGAAGGGCTGCTGTAACCGGTAGCGCCGGGCCACGCCCGGCGGATGGGGAACCACCGCTGCGCTCGCCGGGCATGGCCCAGCGCTACCGTCGAACCGCCCTGGTCCGCGACTGCTCTGGTAGGTGCCAACCTTGGTTGGCACGAAACCCAAGGCAAACAGCTGCCGGCCAGCGGCCGGCACTACCCCTGCAGCAGCGCGCGAAGGCGCATGAAGCGCTGCGCAGTGAGAAGGTGATGGTGCTGGACGTGACCGCCGACGCCCTGCCCGCCGCG
>NZ_JBRRCR010000126.1:0-7807 GCF_056759115.1 Stenotrophomonas sp. STEN087
GGGCGCGGGGGGGGGGGGCCCGTCGCCCCCGCCCGGCCGGGTCTGGCCGCGGCGCTACGGTGGGTGCCGACGGTTGGGCGGCACGCCTTCCAATCAAACGCGGCCGAACACCAGCGCTGCGTTCGTACCACCGAAACCGAAGCTGTTGGACATCACCGTGTCCAGCTTCTGCTCGCGGCTCTCGCGCAGGATCGGGAAGCCTTCCACCGCCGGGTCCAGCTCGGTGATGTTGGCCGAACCGGCTACGAAACCATCGCGCATCATCAGCAGGCAGTAGATCGCCTCGTGCACGCTGGCCGCGCCGAGCGAGTGGCCCGACAGCGCCTTGGTCGACGACAGCGGCGGCACCGCATCGCCGAACACTTCGCGGATCGCACCCAGCTCGGTCACGTCGCCCAGCGGCGTCGAGGTGCCGTGGGTATTGAGGTAATCCAGCGGACGGTCGACGTTCTGCAGCGCCATCTTCATGCACCGCACCGCGCCCTCACCGGACGGGGCGACCATGTCGGCACCGTCGGAGGTCACGCCATAGCCGATCAGCTCGGCATGGATGCGCGCACCGCGGGCCACGGCGTGGTCGTAGTCTTCCAGCACCAGCATGCCGCCGCCACCGGCGATGACGAAGCCATCGCGGTCCTTGTCATACGGGCGCGAGGCGCTGGCCGGGGTGTCGTTGAAGCTGGTCGACAGCGCGCCCATCGCATCGAACATCACGCTCATCGACCAGTGCAGGTCTTCGCCGCCACCGGCGAACATGATGTCCTGCGCGCCGTGGCGGATCATGTCCGCGGCCGCGCCGATGCAGTGCGCCGAGGTCGCGCAGGCGGCCGACAGCGAGTAGCTGACGCCCTTGATCTGGTAGGCAGTGGCCAGGCAGGCCGACACGGTGGAGCACATCGTGCGCGGCACCATGTACGGGCCGACCTTGCGCACGCCACGGGCGCGCAGCAGGTCGACGGCACCCACCTGCCATTCGCTGGAGCCACCGCCGGAACCGGCGATCAGGCCGGTGCGCAGCGCGCTCACCTGTTCCGGCGACAGGCCGGCATCGGTGATCGCATCGCGCATGGCGATGTAGGCGAAGGCGGCCGCATCGCTCATGAAGCGCTTCTGCTTGCGGTCGATCTGCGCATCCAGGTCCAGGTCCACGCGGCCACCGATCTGGCTGCGCAGGCCGGCTTCGGCGTGGTCGGGCAGCGCGGTGATGCCGGCGCGGCCTTCGCGCAGCGCCGAGGAAACGGTATCCAGATCATTGCCCAGGCACGAGGTGATGCCCATGCCGGTGATGACGACGCGACGCATCAGAAGCTCCCGGTTTCAGTGAACAGGCCCACGCGCAGGTCGCGGGCGTTGTAGATCTCGCGGTCGTCCACGTACATGCGGGCATCGGCCTGGGCCATCACCAGCTTGCGGTTGATGACGCGGGTGATGTCGATCTCGTAGCGCACCAGCTTGGCTTCCGGCAGCACCTGGCCGGTAAACTTCACCTCGCCGCAGCCCAGGGCGCGGCCCTTGCCGGGCGCACCCAGCCAGGTCAGGTAGAAGCCGGTCAGCTGCCACATCGCATCCAGGCCCAGGCAGCCGGGCATCACCGGGTCGCCGATGAAGTGGCAGCCGAAGAACCACAGGTCCGGGCGGATATCCAGTTCGGCACGTACCATGCCCTTGCCATGCGGTCCGCCGTCCTCGCGGATTTCGGTGATGCGGTCGAACATCAGCATCGGGTCGTTGGGCAGACGGCCGGCGGCGGCGCCGAACAGTTCACCGCGGGCGCTGGCCAGCAGCTGGTCACGGTTGAACGCGTGGAGACGAGTCATGGAAAGCGCATTCCTGGAAGCGAAAACAAGGCAACAAGTTCCCGAGGATGCACGACGGTTGCAACGGGAATCAAACCGCCGCACCGTACGCGTGCGTAGTGTTTTCCCCGGGAATCACGCATCCCGTTGATGCACAACGACCATACTTCGCCGTCTGGACCGGTACGGTGCGGTTATCATGTCAGCCAACCATGAACGCACTGCGCAAGATCATCCACGTCGACATGGACGCCTTCTACGCGTCGGTGGAGCAGCGTGACGACCCGTCACTGCGCGGCAAGCCGGTTGTCGTGGCCTGGCGCGGCGCGCGTTCGGTGGTGTGCGCGGCCTCGTACGAAGCGCGGGTATTCGGCGTGCGCTCGGCGATGCCGGCCCTGCGTGCCGAGCGCCTGTGCCCGGATGCGATCTTCGTGCCGCCGGATTTCGCGCGTTACAAAGCCGTGTCACGCCAGGTGCGCGAGATCTTCCTGCGCCATACCGATCTGGTCGAACCGCTGTCGCTGGACGAGGCCTACCTGGACGTGACCGTGCCGAAGAGCGGCATCGAACTGGCCACCGAAATCGCCCGCACCATCCGCGCGCAGATCCGCGAAGAGACGAACCTGACTGCTTCAGCCGGCATCGCGCCGAACAAGTTCCTGGCCAAGATCGCCTCGGACTGGCGCAAGCCTGACGGCCAGTTCGTCATCCCACCGCAGCGCGTGGACGCGTTCCTGCTGACCCTGCCGGTGAAGAGCGTGCCGGGCGTGGGCAAGGTGATGGAAGGCAAGCTGGCCGAGCGCGGCATCATCACCTGTGGTGACCTGCGCAACTGGACGCTGCCGGACCTGGAAGAAAATTTCGGCAGCTTCGGCCGCAGCCTGTACAACCGCGCCCGCGGCATCGACGAACGCCCGGTGGAACCGGACCAGCAGGTGCAGTCGATTTCCTCGGAGGACACCTTTGCCGAAGACCTGCTGCTGGAAGACCTGGGCGAGGCCATCGTGCAGCTGGCCGAGAAAACCTGGAACGCCACGCGCAAGACCGAACGCATCGGCCACACCGTGGTGCTGAAACTGAAGACCGCCCAGTTCCGCATCCTCACCCGCAGCTACACCCCTGACCGCCCACCGGAATCGCTGCAGGAACTGCGCGACATCGCCCTGTCCCTGCGCGCCCGCGTCGACCTGCCCGCCGACACCCGCTACCGCCTGGTCGGCGTCGGCCTCGGCGGATTCCGCGATAAAGAACCGGTCGTGCAGGGCGAACTGTTCGGGCACGACCCGAACAATCCAACAGATATCTAGTCACCCACACTGGGGTCAGAGCCCGTTGCGTCGCAACGGGATCCGACCCCGTGCCGACCAACGGTCGGCACCCACCATCAGCAGCAGGTTCCCACAGCTCGCGGGAAACTATCGAAGGCGGGGCACTGTGGGTTTGCGGGGTGTGAGCCGCATGGGCCCGAGGCATGCCTCGGGCGGGTTGGGCAGGACGCCCAACCCCGGTCTTGCCGTGTGCGCAGGACAGCGCACACGAGCAAGCGCGACCGAGCCTCCATGGCCGGATTCACGGCGTCCCCCGCAACCGGACCCACCCCGCCAACCCAAAGATGCTCAGCTGTTGCTGTTGCTCCGGCTGTTGCCGTTGCATTGAGCAGGTGCAGGGCGCAGCCCTGCAAAAAGAAACCACCTACCTCAAGGCCACTGCATCTCGCCCTTGGCCACCTTCGCACTCAGCTCCAGCGACTCCACGCCCGCCAGCGTCGGATAACGCGCCTGCATCGCCTTCACCAGCGCCGCACTGTCCTTCGCCTTGCCCGCTTCCACATCGAACGCGCGGATGTAATCGGCAGTGAAACGCAGCGCGCTCGCATCCAGCGCCGCACCCGGCGCGTAATGACCCGGCACCACCACCTTCGGCTTCAGCGCCTGCAACCGCTGCAGCGTCTGCAGCCAATCGGCATGCGACTGCGGCGTCTGCGTATCGGCCATCCACACATGCTCACCGGCCACCACCGGAATGCCGCCGACGATCGCGCGCAGCGACGGCACCCACAGCACCGTGCGGTCCGGCGTCGGCCCATCCAGCCCGATCAGCGGCAGGCGCTGGCCTTCCAGCTGCAGCGCATCGCCGTCCAGCACCTGCGGCACGACGATGCGCGCGGGCACATCAGCACCCATCTTCGGGCCCCAGTACGCCAGCTTGCCGGCCTGGGTCTGTTTGATGTGGCCGACGGTCTGCGCGGTGGCGACGATGCGTGCCTGCGGGAAGGCATCCTGCAGCGTGGCCAGGCCGAAGTAGTAATCCGGATCGCCGTGGCTGATGTAGATCGTGGTCAGCTGCCTGCCGCTGGCGCGGATCTTTTCGACCAGTGCGCGCGCATCGCTGGCCGCGAACTGCGCATCGACCAGGATCGCCTCATGGCGGCCTTCGATCAGCACCGAGGACACCGAAAACATCGCCTGCGGGCCGGGATGGAAGGTCTGCAGGTGCAGCTGTGATTGCTTCGCCGCGGTGGCTGCGGGCGTGGCCGGTGCGGCCAGCAGCGGTGCACTGGCGAAACCGGCAGCCAGTGCGAGGGGAAGCAGCAGGGCAGCAGTACGCATCAACGATTCCTCGTGTAGAGCCGAGCCCATGCTCGGCTGCAGTGGTTGCCTCGAGCCGAGCGCAGGCTCGGCTCTACCGGGGAAACGTATCGATCAATACGCCGCAGTGATGATCTGCTTCGGGTACTTGGCCGCTTCCAGCTCGGCCACGAAGGCCGCACCGTAATCGGCGTAGCTGATGCGGCTGTGGCCGCTGGCATCGGCGAGGAAGGTCTTCGCCTGCACGCGGTACTGGCCGCGCTCGTCGCCCGGGCCGATTTCCGCCGCGGGCGAGAAGAAGGTCCAGTCCAGGTCGTCCACGGCCTGCAGGCGCTTCAGTGCTTCGCGCGCGGCCAGTGCGTAGGGCTTGTAGGCGGCCGGGAAATCCGGGGTGTCGACCAGCTGCACGCCCGGCGCGATCTCCAGGCTGCCGGCACCACCGACCACCACCACGCGCGGCACCTTGGCCTGGCGTGCGGCGGCGACCAGCTGGTCGGCCACGGTGGCGATCTGGGCGATGTCATCCCCCGGGCGCGGGCCGTAGGCGCTGGCCAGCACGTCGTGGCCGGCAATCACCGCAGCCAGGGCGTCGGTGTCGTCCAGCGCGGCGATGGCCAGCTGGGCACCGGCCAGTTCGGCCGGCAGGTCCTTTTCACTGCGGACCACGGCCGTGACCTGGTGGCCGTTGGCCAGCGCGTGGCGGGCGATCTGGCGGCCGATGTTGCCGGTGGCACCGACGAGGGCGATCTTCATGGCGGAACTCCTTGGGGCGGAATGGGGGGGAACGAGGCCACTGTAGGCCGCTGCAGTTGCTCGAAAAACAGCGTATAACGCGCTTGTTTGTTGCATGGATCGAGCAGATGGACCGATTGACCGCCATGACCGTGTTCGTCGAAGTGGCCGAGCGCGGCAGCCTGACCGCCGCCGCCGAGGTGCTGGACATGTCCCGGGCCATGGTCAGCCGCTACCTCGCCGAAGTGGAAAGCTGGCTGGGCGCGCGCCTGCTGCACCGGACCACGCGGCGGATCAGCCTGACCGGCGCCGGTGAAGCCGCGCTGGCGCGCTTCCGGCAGATGCTGGCCATCGGCGAGGAGCTGCAGGGCGAACTGGCCAGCGACGATCCCGAGCCGCACGGCACCCTGCGCATCACCGCCAGCGTGTCGTTCGGGCAGAGCCATCTGGCCCGCGCGGTGGCTGCCTTCGTGCAGCGCCATCCGGCGGCGCGCATCGAGCTGCTGCTGGTCGACCGCATGGTCAACCTGGTGGAGGAGCGCGTGGACCTGGCGGTGCGCATCGCGCGCCAGATCGACCCGAGCCTGATCGCGCGACGGCTGGCCACCTGCCGCTCGGTGCTGTGCGCAACGCCCGCCTACCTGCAGGCGCACGGCACGCCCAGCGCGCCGGAACAGCTGCCCGCGCACAACTGCCTCACCCATCATTACGTAGGAAAGAGCCTGTGGCAGCTGCACCGCGACGGCCGCACGCTGTCGGTGGCGGTAGGCGGCAACATCAGTGCCAACGAAGCCTCGCTGCTGCTGGAAGCGGTGCGCGCCGGTGCCGGCATCGCCATGCTGCCGACCTACCAGGTAGCACCGCTGCTGCGTTCGGGCGAACTGGTGCAGCTGCTGCCGGCCTACGAACTGGACGAGCTGGGCATTCATGCCGTGTACGCATCGCGTCGACAGCAGCCCGCTATCATGCGGCGGTTCCTGGATTTCCTGGCCGAGTGTTTTGCCAGCCCGGCCTTCCAGGATCTGGATTGGCGCCCAGCGATCAAGGAGGACACATGAACCATGGACAGGCACTGCTCGACCACAACCGCGCGGCGTGGGACCGGCAGGCACGCGAGGTCCGCGACTGGTCTCGCCCCGTTGATGCGGACACCATCGCCGCTGCCCGCCAGGGCCGCTGGCAGGTACACCTGACGCCACGCGCGTTGCCGCTGGACTGGCTGGGCGATGTGCGCGGCCGCCGCATCCTCTGCCTGGCCTCGGCCGGTGGCCAGCAGGCGCCGGTACTGGCCGCCGCCGGCGCGATCGTCACCGTGTTCGATCTGTCCGACGGGCAGCTGGCGCAGGACCGCAGCGTGGCCCAGCGCGACGGCCTGACGTTGCGCACCGTGCAGGGCGACATGCGTGACCTGCACGCCTTCCCCGATGGCAGCTTCGATGTGGTGTTCCACCCCATTTCCAATCTGTACGTGCCCGACGTGCGCCCGGTGTGGGCCGAGTGCCAGCGCGTGCTGGCCCGGGATGGCCTGCTGCTGGCCAGCTTCTACAACCCGGTGGTGTTCGTGGGCGCGCGCGATCCGCAGCTGCAGGAACAGGGCCTGATCCGCCCGCGGTTTGCCATTCCGTATTCGGACCTGGAAGACCTGCCCGCCGACGAGCGCGAGGCCAAGCTGGCGCGTGGCGAAGCGCTGACCTTTGGCCACAGCCTGGGTGAACTGATCGGTGGCCAGCTCGATGCCGGCTTCGTGGTCGAGCGCTTCATGGAAGACTGGCAGCCGCAGCCGCGCTTCCTGATCGATCGCTACCTGCCCACCTTCCTGGCCACCCGCGCGCGCCGGATCGGCTGAGGCCGATCTGCCCGGTCTGCTCGGGAAAAGAGCGGGGCGTACAATGGACGGCCCACGTCGTACAGGTGCCGTCCCTTGTCGTATCCCTACCCGTTGGTTGTGTTTGATCTGGACGGCACGCTGGTGGACAGCGCGGCCGATATCGCCGAAGCGCTGAACCGCACGCTGGAAGACATCGGCCTGGCGCGCGTGCCTGAAGCCACCGTGCTGGGCTGGATCGGCGATGGCGTGCGGCGGCTGGTGGAGCAGGCCGTGCATGCCGCCGGTAGTGACATCGATCTGGCCGAGGTGATGCCGACGTTCATGGTGCATTACCGCGAGTGCCTGCTGCGCAGCCCGCGCCTGTTCGACGGCGTGCCCGAAGCGCTGGCCCTGCTGCGCGCGCGTGGCGTGCCGCTGGCCATCTGCACCAACAAGCCGGCGGCGCTGGTGCCGCCGCTGCTGCAGCACCTGGGTATCGGCGATGCGTTTTCGCTGGTGCTGGGCGGTGATTCGCTGCCGCAGCGCAAGCCGAGTGGTGAACCGCTGCGGCATATCGCTGCGCACTTCGGTCTGGCGGTGGACGCCTGCCTGATGGTCGGTGACTCGCTCACCGACTACCGCGCCGCCGAAGACGCGGGCATGCCGATCGCGCTGGTGCGCTACGGCTACCCGCGTGGCCTGGACCTGGAAACGGCGCATGCCGTGGCGGTCATCGACGACCTGCGTGACCTTCCCGGCCTGCAGCGCTGAAGCACCGGGTAGTGCCCGGCCCCGGCCGGCCACCCCAAAAGCCCCAGCCCCAAAACAGAATTTGTAGACCCACCGCGCCCGCAAAGCAAGGGCAGACACGGATAAAATGAGGG
>NZ_JBRRCR010000127.1:0-7495 GCF_056759115.1 Stenotrophomonas sp. STEN087
CCCCCCCCCCCCCCCCCCCCCCCCCCCCCCCCCGCCCCCCCCCCCCCCCCCCCCCCCCCCCCCCCCCCCCCCCCCCCCGCCCCCCGCCCCGCCCCCCCCCCCCCCCCCCCCCCCCCCCCCCACTACCGGCTCAGATCGCCAGCTCGGACTCCACGTCCTGCACCTTGCGCCGGGCCAGGGCGAGGTTGCTCTTCGCGCGGTCCAGCACGATGTAGAAGAACAGCCCCTTCTTCTTCGCCACCGGCCGCATGATGTGGTACGCCTTGCCCAGCGAGATGAGGATGTCCTCGATGCTGTCGTTGAGATTGAGCGACGCGGCCGTCTTCATCTTCGCGCGGATCACTTCGGTGTTGCCCGCGGCCGCTACTTCCATGTCCATGCCGGCGCCCGCCTCGCCCAGCAGCATGCCGCTCTCGTAGTCGACCAGCGCCACGGCCTGCGCGCCATCGATGCCCATCAGTGCATTCAGCGATTCAGTCAGTCCAGCCGCGTCGTATCCCCTTGTCGGTGTTGGTTCGAGCCCCTCGTTCCCCTGCGGCCGGGCTCACGATCCGCTGAGTTCGGCCAGGATCGCCTGGCCACATTCCCTGCTCTGCCACAGCACCTGGCCGATCACGCTGCGCTGGTCGCAGGCGGCCATCAGCAGCAGCGGTGCGCGGCCTTCGCTCTGGATTGCCAGCATCAGCACCTTGCCGCCCAGTGCTTCCAGCATCAGCGTCTGCAGGTCGCCCAGCGCCAGTTCGCGGCCCACCGCTGCGGCCAAGGCCAGCATCGCGCTGGTCATCGCCGCCAGCCGCTCGCTGCGGCCATCAGCACCGGCGCTGACCAGGGCGAAACCATCGACACTGGCCAGCACCACCGTGCGGACCCCCTCCACGCGCCGCTGCAGGTCCTGCAGCAGCGGCTGCAGGCGCTCGCGCTGGCCGGCGTCAGGCAGCGTCGCCACCTGTCCGTCAGCCATGCAGGGCCACCAGTGCGTGCGCTTCCATTTCACTCATCAGCACATCCATCAGCAGCAGGCCCTGCGCGCGGTCACGCGCATCGATCGGCAGCAGCGGCAACGGCTGGTCGTCCAGGCAGGCGCGGTTGGCCCAGTCGTCCAGCTGTGCGTCGGGAATCTGGTCCAGGTGGGTCACCGCCACCACCAGCGCCAGCGTGCCGGCGAACGGCCGCAGCGCCTGCAGGTAGGCATCCAGTTCGGCGGCGAGGCCGGCGCGGCGCGCGTCCAGCAGCAGCACCGCGCCACGCGCGCCCTGCAGCAGGATCGGCCACAGGAAGTCAAAGCGCTGCTGGCCCGGCGTGCCGTAAAGGCGCAGGCGCTCGCCGTTGGGCAGGTCGATGTCGGCGTAATCCAGGGCGACCGTGGTCGAGGCCTTGTCCGCTCCCGCGCGGTCGCTGTTGGCGACGTCGGTATCGATGACCGCACCGGCCGCGATGCTGCGCACCAGGGTCGACTTGCCGCTGCCCATGCCGCCCAGCACCACCACCTTGTGCTCACGCATCGCGCTCGCTCCCGCGCAGGCTGCGCCAGAGGCGGGCGAGCAGGCCATGGTCGGCGCCGCTGCCGCGCGCGGCCACGGGCACCGGCGCGGCGTTCTGCAGCTGCGCGTAGCCGCACAGGTACGCGGCATGGATGAAGTCGCGCACGGCGGCCGGCGGCAGCTCCAGCAGCATCGCGCACTCGTCCACCGTGCACGCGCGCTTGAGCAGCAGCGAGCACAGGCGGAACCCATCGTGGTCGTGGCCGAGCACGCGGAAGTCGGGCCAGCGCAGCAGCTTCACCGCCGCACTGCGCAGGCGCTCGTCCAGCGCCTGCCAGTGGCGGCTGCGCTGCGCCCATTGCCACAGCAGCGGGCGCAGCGGCTGGCGCGCGCGGTTGCCGGCCAGCAGCTGGAACTGCGGCGCCGTCAGTGCGTCCAGGTACAGATGTTCGAAGCCCTGGGCCAGGCGCTCCACCAGCACGGCGGCCGGCTCCTGCAACAGCACCGCCTGGTCCTGCTCCAGATCCAGCAGCAGCAGCGGCTGACCGCGTTCGCCCAGCAGCGCGTGGCCCTGGCGCAGCGGCAGGCGCTCGCGCAGCAGGCGGGTGATGGCGTGGGCGCCGTCGGCCAGGCGGATGGGTGCGGGTTCGGCGCTGCCCTGCATGCCCCGCAGCGCGCGGCCGATGGCCCCATCGTCGAGGACGTCCTGGCGGCCATGGCCTTCGCGCAGCTGGCCACCGCTGCCCTCGATCCAGCACTGCAGCCGCGGCCGCTGCTCGCGCATGCGCAGCGCGGCGTTGCGCAGCGCGGGCGTATCGCGGACCACCAGCAGGTCGCAGTCGTCGAGGTCCTGGCTGCGGCACACCTGTCCATCGGGCAGGGCCGAGGCCACGCGCAGCCGCTGCAGCAGGGCCTGTTCGCCCTGGAGATCGGTTCCCACCACCAGCACGCGTGCCATCCGTGTTCCCCGGGCGACCGCCTCCCCGGCGGTCTCGCGTCGCCAAGGCTAGGGCATCGCCGCGCGCGTCCGTCGTGATCGACTGCTCAGATCGATGGCGGCTGCAGGCACGTATTTATGGGTTCTGCGACGGCCATCGCGGGCAAGTTTCATGCCGTTTTGACGGTTCCGGGGATTGGGGTCAGAGCCCTCTGCAGGGCAGGGGGATCCGACCCCGGGGCAGCAAGGGGTCAGATCCCTTCTGCGTGCAGAAGGGCTCTGACCCCTCGCTCCGGACAAAAAGAAACCCGCGCCGAAGCGCGGGTTTCGATTTCACTTCCTGCGGGCGATGGATCAGCCGCGCAGCTGCTCCAGCGCGGTGTTGAAGGTCGCGCTCGGGCGCATGGCCTTGCTGGCCTTGGCCACGTCCGGACGGTAGTAGCCACCGATGTCCACGGCCTTGCCCTGCACCGCGGCCAGCTCATCGATGATGGTCTGCTCGTTGTCGGTCAGTGCCTTGGCCAGCGGGGCGAAGCGGGCCTTCAGTGCGGCGTCTTCATCCTGTGCGGCCAGGGCCTGGGCCCAGTACAGCGCGATGTAGAAGTGGCTGCCGCGGTTGTCGATGCCACCCAGCTTGCGCGAAGGCGACTTGTCGTTGTCCAGGAACTGGCCGTTGGCTTCGTCCAGAGCCTTGGCCAGCACGCGGGCGGCGGCGTTTTCGTAGCGGTTGCCCAGGTGTTCCAGCGATGCGGCCAGGGCCAGGAATTCACCCAGCGAATCCCAGCGCAGGTAGTCCTCTTCGACGAACTGCTGCACGTGCTTCGGGGCCGAACCACCGGCGCCGGTCTCGAACAGGCCACCACCGGTCATCAGCGGCACGATCGACAGCATCTTGGCGCTGGTGCCCAGTTCCATGATCGGGAACAGGTCGGTGAGGTAGTCGCGCAGCACGTTGCCGGTCACCGAGATGGTGTCCTCACCCTTGCGGATGCGGTCCAGCGAGAAGGCGGTCGCTTCCACCGGCGGCAGGATGCGGATGTCCAGGCCGTGGGTGTCGTGGTCCTTCAGGTACTGCTCGACCTTGGCGATGACCTGCGCGTCGTGGGCGCGGCCGGCATCCAGCCAGAACACGGCCGGGGTGCTGCTCAGGCGGGCGCGTTCGACGGCCAGCTTCACCCAGTCCTGGATCGGCGCGTCCTTGGTCTGGCACATGCGCCAGATGTCACCGGCTTCCACGGCGTGCTCGAACACCACGGTGCCGGCCTCGTCGGTGACCTTGACCACGCCGTCGGCGGTGATCTGGAAGGTCTTGTCGTGCGAGCCGTACTCTTCGGCCTTCTGCGCCATCAGGCCGACGTTCGGCACCGAGCCCATGGTGGCCGGGTTGAAGGCACCGTTGGACTTGCAGTCGTCGATGACGGCCTGGTACACGCCGGCGTAGCAGCGGTCGGGGATGACGGCCTTGGTGTCCTGCAGCTTGCCTTCGGCATTCCACATCTTGCCGGAGTCGCGGATCATCGCCGGCATCGAGGCGTCGACGATGACGTCGCTCGGCACGTGCAGGTTGGTGATGCCCTTGTCCGAGTTGACCATGGCCACGCCCGGACGCTGTGCGTACTCGGCGGCCAGGTCGGCTTCGATCGCGGCGCGGGTGGCTTCCGGCAGCGACGGCAGGCGCGCGGCCAGATCACCGATGCCGTTGTTGGCATCGAAACCGGCCTGCTTCAGCACGTCGGCGTGCTTGGCCAGCACGTCCTTGTAGAACTCGTTGACGGCCACGCCGAACATGATCGGGTCGGAGACCTTCATCATGGTCGCCTTCAGGTGCAGCGAGAACAGCACGCCCTGGGCCTTGGCATCGGCGATCTGCTCACCGATGAAGGCGGCCAGCGCCTTGCGGCTCATCACCGCGGCATCGACGATCTCGCCGGCCTTGACCGCGGTCTTTTCCTTCAGCACGACGGCGCTGCCGTCCTTGCCGTGGAAGGTGATCTTCAGCGAACTGGCGTTGGCCAGGGTGGCCGACTTTTCGCTGCCGTAGAAATCACCGGCGGCCATGTGCGCGACGTGCGACTTCGAATCCGAAGCCCAGGCGCCCATGCGATGCGGGTGCTTGCGCGCGTAGTTCTTCACCGACAGCGGTGCACGGCGGTCGGAGTTGCCTTCGCGCAGCACCGGGTTCACCGCGCTGCCCTTGACCTTGTCATAGCGCGCCTTGTAGTCGCGCTGCTGGTCGTCGGCCGGGGTTTCCGGGTAAGCCGGCAGCGGGTAGCCCTGGTCCTGCAGTTCCTTGATGGCGGCCTTCAGCTGCGGCACCGAAGCGGAGATGTTCGGCAGCTTGATGATGTTGGCGTCCGGGGTGGTCGCCAGCTGGCCCAGCTCGGCCAGGTCGTCGCTGACCTTCTGCGCGTCGCTGAGCAGTTCCGGGAACTGCGACAGGATGCGGCCGGACAGCGAGATGTCACGGGTTTCCACCACGATACCGGCGGTGGCGGTGTAGGCGTCGACGATCGGCAGCAGCGACTGGGTAGCCAGGAACGGTGCTTCGTCGGTCAGCGTGTAGAGGATCTTGGACATGGGGGACTTGGACTCTGTAGCAGTTCTCAGGGGAAGGCCGGCGCAGGCGCCGTGCCACGTGCAACCGTGTCACTTTCCCCGCCGCCGTCAGGGTGGGCGCGCGATGGGGAAACCCCTGCATTGTCGCGTTTTCAGCCGCGCGGGGCAAAGCCATGCCATACGCTGCGGTACTGCACCACGGCAACGCTGTGATCCAGCCGCGTGGTATCGGATGCAACCATGCGTGGCGCTCGCCAGTAGATCCACGCCATGCGTGGATGCGGGTCGCTGGAACGCGCACAAAAAAAAGACGCAGCCTCGCGGCTGCGTCGATCGTGAGTCCAACCGGAAGAGAGTCGGCAGGACTTACTTGACCTCGAACTCCTGCGGCGTTCCTGCCGCCTTGCCATCAACCATGACTTCGGCGCGGTACTTGCCGGCCGGCCAGCCATTGGCGTTCTTGAACGTGATGTTGGTCGTCTCGGCACCGGAGGCATTCAGCGTGGCGTTCTGCTCACCGGCCACCTGGCCATCCTGGAAGGTCAGCTTGGCACCGACGGTGACGTTGTTCGCGGCGGCATCGGTGCGCACCGAGACGATCACATCGTCCTTCGGCGCGAACAGCGCGGCCGGGGCCACCGACTTGTCAGCGGCAGCGGTCTTGCCCACGGTGACGGTCGATACGGCAACCGAAGTGGCTTCCGCCATCGGCGGCGGCGCGCCGGTCATCGGCGCCGGTGCCGGCTCTGCCGGGGTGGTCGCGGCCGGAGCGGCGTTGTTATCGGTGGACTCTTCTTTTTTCTTGCAACCGACCAGGGCAACGCTGCCCAGCAGGGCGGCGATCAGGGCGGTCTGGAGCGGGCTGGTCTTGATCATTCGGGTGTTCCTCCCAGGGATTGTCGGACGGCCTTGGTGCGCCCGTGGGCGCGGGCCGGCTTATTTCGGCGGCAGCTTCAGCGTCTGGCCCGGGAAAATCTTGTCCGGGTCGTCGAGGACATCGCGGTTGGCCTCGAAAATCTTCTTCCAGGCATTGGCATCGCCCAGGTGCTGCTTGGCGATCTTCGACAGCGAATCGCCCTTCTGCACGGTGTACGTGCCGACGCTGACCACTTCGGCGGTGCTGTCCACCGATGACGTGACGCCGGAGAAGTCCGCCTTGGGTACCAGCTCGGCGGTGCTGTCGACGCTGGAAGTGACGCCGGAAAAATCGGCTTTCTTCTCGGTGCTCATCCACACACTCCCGTCTGCATGACTACGTGGATCGCACGGTGACATGGAGGTTGTTAAATGGGGATGGTGCGGATGTGAAGCCGCCCGGGTGGGCGGCTGAACAATCGGGCCGCTGCGGTTGCCGGCCAGCGGCCGGCACTACCTGTGACCGCCGGAGAACCGTGGTAGCGCCGGTCCGTGCCCGGCGGCTTTGGCTCTGGCCGCTTCGCTCGCCGGGCGTGGCCCGGCGCTACCCGTAACCGCCTGCGGCGGTTACTGGCGCAGCTCGCGGAAGGTCGCGGCCGGGCCGGCGATGCCATGGCTGGCACGCCAGGGGTTGATGTCCAGGCCACCGCGGCGGGTGTAGCGCGCTTCCACTTCCAGCCACTGCGGCTGGCAGCGTGCGGACACCTCGCTGAAGATGCGCTCCACGCACTGCTCGTGGAACTCGGCGTGCTCGCGGTAGCTGACCAGATAGCGCAGCAGGCCGGCGCGGTCGATCTTCGGGCCGCGGTAGCGGACGCTGACCGTGGCCCAGTCCGGCTGGCCGGTAACCGGGCAGTTGGATTTCAGCAGGGACGAGACCAGGGTCTCCTCCACCACCTGGCCGGCATCGGCGGCGAGGTAGTCCGCCTGCGGCGGGCCGTAGCAGTCGATCTCCACGTCCAGGCTGTCGATCGATTCGCCCAGCGGCGCCTCGACCAGCGGCGGCAGGCCGAACTGCACCTGCACCGGCGCGCCCGCGCAGGCCGACAGATCGGCCACCAGGCGCTCGCGCAGTGCCTCGGCGCTGTCGATGCGGGTGCTGTTGAGGGAGTTCAGGTACAGCTTGAACGACTTGGATTCGATCAGCCGCGGCGAGGTGCACGGCACCTGCACGGTGGCCACGGCCACCTGCGGCTTGCCGCGCGGGTCGAGCCAGCTCAGTTCGAAGGCGTGCCAGCGGTCGTGGCCGACGAACGGCAGCGCGGCGTCATCGAGGCCGATCTCGGCGCGGGCGCCGATGCGGGGGATGGGAAACAGCAGGCCGGGATCGTACTGCGACGGGTAACTGACCTCGCGACCGAGGCTGGAGTCCTGGGGGGTGTTCATGGGGCGCATTGTATCGCGCGGGGGTGGGCCTTCGGCCGGGTCGGCCAACGGCGGAGCCCCTCCGTGGTGGTCAAGAGCAGGATCTCGGGATTGGCCGGGAGGGTGGGTTGGCTGGGGGACGCCGTGAATCCGTCCCTGGAGCAACTGTGTTGCCGGAGGGGCGCCAGCCCTTCCAGCAGACGCGCACGGTAGTGCCCGCCCGGGGCCGGCCGCCCCTGTG
>NZ_JBRRCR010000128.1:0-7470 GCF_056759115.1 Stenotrophomonas sp. STEN087
GGCCGGGGCGGGCGGCCGGGCCGGCCGGCGCCGGGGGGTCGGGGGGGGGGCGCCGTCGTGGCGGGGGGGCCTGCTCTTCGGCCTGTGGGGGGGGGGCGGGGGGGGCGCCGGGCCCCCCCCCCGCGACCATTGGCCCGAACGGGCTTACTCCACCGTAACGCTCTTGGCCAGGTTGCGCGGCTTGTCCACGTCAGTGCCGCGCGCCAGCGCGGTGTGGTACGCCAGCAGCTGCACCGGAATGGTGTGCACGATCGGGCTGAGCACGCCGGCGTGGCGCGGGGTGCGGATGACATGCACGCCTTCGGACTCGTTGAAGTTGCTGTCCTGGTCGGCGAACACGAACAGCTCGCCACCGCGGGCGCGCACTTCCTGCATGTTCGACTTCACCTTTTCCAGCAGGCTGTCGTTGGGCGCGATCACCACCACCGGCATGTCCTCGTCCACCAGCGCCAGCGGCCCGTGCTTGAGCTCACCGGCCGGATAGGCCTCGGCGTGGATGTAGGAGATTTCCTTGAGCTTGAGCGCGCCTTCCAGCGCGATCGGGTAATGCAGGCCACGGCCCAGGAACAGGGCGCTGCTCTTGCGCGCGAAGCGCTCGGCCCACGCCGCGATCTGCGGCTCCATGTTCAGCGCATGCTGCACGCTGCCCGGCAGGAAGCGCAGCTGCTCCAGGTAGTCCGCTTCCTGTGCGGCATCGACGCGGCCGTGCAGCTTGCCCAGCACCACGGTCAGCTGGAACAGCGCGGCCAGCTGGGTGGTGAAGGCCTTGGTCGACGCCACGCCGATCTCGGCGCCGGCGCGGGTGTAGCAGACCAGTTCGCTGGCACGCGGAATCGCGCTCTCCGGCACGTTGCAGATCGACAGCGTGTGCTTGTGGCCCAGCGACTTGGCGTACTTCAGCGCTTCCATCGTATCCAGCGTTTCGCCGGACTGGGAGATGGTCACGATCAGGTGCTTGGGGTTGGCATACGCGGCGCGGTAGCGGTATTCGCTGGCGATTTCCACGCTGCACGGCAGGCCGGCGATGGATTCGATCCAGTAGCGTGCGGTCAGGCCCGAGTAGTAGCTGGTGCCACAGGCCAGGATCTGCACGCCTTCGATGCCGGCCAGCACGGCCTCGGCATTCTTGCCGAACAGCTCGGCCGGGAAGCCACCGGCGTCGATCGACGCTTCGAGGGTGTCACCCAGCGCACGCGGCTGCTCGTGGATTTCCTTCTGCATGAAGTGGCGGTACGGGCCCAGCTCCAGCGAGGCCAGCGACACGTCGGACAGGTGCACGTCGCGCTCGACGGGCTGGTCGTGCTCGTCGAACACCTGCACGCCATCGCGGCGGATGTCGGCGGTGTCGCCCTCTTCCAGGAAGATCACCTTGCGGGTGGCCGAGATCACCGCCGAGACGTCGGAGGCGACGAAGTTCTCGCCTTCGCCCAGGCCGACCAGCAGCGGGCAGCCCATGCGTGCGCAGACGAAATGGTCCGGCTCGGCACGGCTGACCACGGCCAGCGCATAAGCGCCGGTCAGTTCCTTCACCGTGCGCTGCAGCGCGCCCAACAGGCTGTCGCCGCCCTTCAGGTGGTGGTGCATGAGGTGGGCGATCACTTCGGTGTCGGTCTGCGACTCGAAGGTGTAGCCCAGCGCGCGCAGCTTCTCGCGCTGCTCTTCATGGTTCTCGATGATGCCGTTGTGCACCAGCGCCACGCCGGCACTGATGTGCGGGTGCGCATTGGCCTCGGTCACCCCGCCATGGGTGGCCCAGCGGGTATGGCCGATGCCCAGCTGGGAATTGAAGCCTTCCGCCTCGGCAGCGGTGGCCATTTCCGAGACACGACCGGTACGGCGCACGCGGCGCACGTCCGCGCGCTCGGCATGGTCGATCACCGCGATGCCGGACGAATCGTAGCCGCGATACTCCAGCCGCTTCAGTCCTTCGATCAGCACCGGCACCACATCGCGATCAGCGATCGCACCCACGATTCCACACATGTCGCGCTTTTCCTTGAAGACGGTCGCCGCATTCTAGCGTGGCTGCCCACTCCGTCCCTCCTGTCCGCTTAATGAAAGTGTCCGCAACGGTGTCCGCGGACACCCGGACACCCGCAAGCCAAACGCAAGTGACTGAAAATAAATGAAATAAATTTGGCACGGAGCATGCTTTAACCCTGTCACCACCGACAGGCACGCACCCGATGATCCGCGACACCTCTGCCCAGGACCAGATCGTTTCCGCCCCTTCCGCCAGCGCCCCCCGTGCGGCCTGGCAGCGCTACCGCTGGCCGGCCCTGGGTGCGGTCGCCCTGCTGGCCGCCATCGGCTGGGCGGTGCATGCCTGGTCCAACGCCAGCCGCTCCTTCGACAGCAGCCGGGTGCGCATCGCCGAAGTGCAGCGCGGCGACCTGGTGCGCGACATCGCCGCCGACGGCCGCGTCATCGCCGCCAACAGCCCGACCCTGTACGCCATTTCCGCAGGTACGTTGGACCTGAAGGTGGTGGCCGGCGACGTGGTCAAGAAGGGCCAGGAGCTGGCGATCATCGACAGCCCGGAACTGCGCAGCAAGCTGGCCCAGGAACAGGCCACCCTGGCCGGCCTGGAAGCGGAGGCCAGCCGCGCCGCGCTGGACGCCACCCTCGCCCGCGCCAAGTCGCGCAAGGAAACCGACCAGGCCAGCATCGAACGGCAGGCCGCCGACCGCGACCTGCAGCGCTACCAGCGCGGCTACGACGGCGGCGCGGTGCCGCAGATCGACCTGGCCAAGGCCCAGGACTCCCTGAAGAAGGCCGACATCACCCTGGCCAACGCCACCACCGATGCGCGCCTGCAGAGCCAGGGTGCCGACCTGGACGCGCGCAACAAGCGCCTGCTGGCCGACCGCCAGAAGGCGGTGGTGGCCGAAGTGCAGCGCCAGGTGGATGCGCTGACCCTGCGCGCGCCGTTCGACGGCCAGGTCGGCCAGGTGCAGGCCACCCAGGCCACCAACCTGGCGGCCAACGCGCCGGTGCTGGGCGTGGTCGACCTGTCCAAGTTCGAGGTGGAGATCAAGGTACCGGAGAGCTTCGCCCGTGACCTGGCGATCGGCATGCCGGCGCAGCTGACCGGTGGCAACGGCAAGCCGTTCCCGGGTGAGATCAGCGCGGTCTCGCCGGAAGTGGTCAACGGCGAGGTCAACGCCCGCGTGCGCTTCGCCGCCGCACAGCCGGAAGGCCTGCGCCAGAGCCAGCGCATGTCGGTGCGCGTGCTGCTGGATACGCGCCGCAACGTGATGAAGGTCGAGCGTGGCCCGTTCGTCGAACAGGGCAACGGCGTGGCCTACGTGATGGACGGCCGCACCGCGGTGCGCCGACCGGTGGAACTGGGCGTCAGCAGCCTGGGCGAAGTGGAAATCAAGTCGGGTGTGCAGCCGGGCGACCGCATCGTGGTCTCCGGCAGCGACCTGTTCAAGGACGCCGAACGCGTCTCCGTCAACTGACACATCCTGGAGAGAGGACACCCCATGTACATGCTTGAAATGCGTTCGGTCGCCAAGGTTTTCCGTACCGAACAGGTGGAAACCCACGCACTGCGCTCGCTGGAACTGCAGGTCAAGGAAGGCGAGTTCGTCGCCGTCACCGGTCCGTCCGGCTCCGGCAAGACCACCTTCCTCAACATCGCCGGCCTGCTGGAAACCTTCACCAGCGGCACCTACATGCTCGACGGCCAGGACGTCAGCACGCTGGGTGACGATGCCCGCAGCCGCATGCGCAACCAGAAGATCGGCTTCATCTTCCAGGGCTTCAACCTGATTCCCGACCTGAACCTGTTCGACAACGTCGACGTGCCGCTGCGCTACCGCAAGATGGGCGCCGGCGAACGCCGCGAGCGCATCGAGAAGGCGCTGAGCCAGGTCGGCCTGGGTTCGCGCATGAAGCACTACCCCAATGAACTCTCCGGCGGCCAGCAGCAGCGCGCCGCCATCGCCCGTGCCCTGGCCGGCAGCCCGCGCCTGCTGCTGGCCGACGAACCGACCGGCAACCTGGACACGCAGATGGCGCGTGGCGTGATGGAACTGCTGGAAGAGATCAACGCCGCCGGCACCACCATCGTCATGGTCACCCATGACCCGGAACTGGCCGCACGGGCGCAGCGCAACGTGCACATCGTCGATGGCCAGGTGACCGACCTGGTGCGTGAGCCGGTGCTGGCCACCCCGCGCCGCATCGTCGCCGTCAACGAGTGAGGGCCCGACCATGTTCGCCTACTACGCCCGACTGGCGGCGCGCAGCTTCCGCCGCAACAAGGTCCTGACCGCGCTGATGGTGGTTGCCATCGCGCTGGGCATCGGCGCCTCGATGACCACCCTGACCGTCTTCCACGTGCTCTCCGGCGATCCGATCCCGGACAAGAGCGATCGCCTGTTCTACGTGCAGCTCGATCCGGGCCCCCGCGGTGGCTACGTGCCCGGCGAGGAACCGAATTCGCAGATGACCCGCTTCGATGGCGAAGCCCTGCTGCGCGAAGCCAAGGCCGAGCGCCAGGCGCTGATGAGCGGCGGCGGCGGCACCATCGAGCCGGACGGCAGCACCCTGCAGCCGTTCTCGATCGATACGCGCTGGACCTCGGCTGATTTCTTCCCGATGTTCGACGTGCCGATGCAGTACGGCCGTGCCTGGACGCGCCAGGACGACGACGGCCGCGCCCGCGTGGTGGTCATCTCCAAGGCCCTGAACGACAAGCTTTACCAGGGCGGCAACAGCGTCGGCAAGGACATCCGCATGGATGGCCAGAGCTTCCGCATCGTCGGCGTGATGAAGGAATGGAATCCCGAACCGCAGTTCTTCGACCTCACCACCGGCAGCTTCGGCAAGGACGAAGATCTGCTGCTGCCGATGTCGACCTCGATGGACCTGAAGCTGGGCAGCAACGGCAACATGAACTGCTTCGGCGAAAACCCCGACGGCGACAGCTATTCGGTGAACGCGCCCTGCACCTGGCTGCAGTACTGGGCCGAGATGGACCCGGGCAAGGCCGATGACTACCGCCGCTACCTGGAAAACTATTCCAGCCAGCAGCGTGAGGCCGGCCGCTTCGAGCGCCCGCCGAACGTGCGCCTGCGCAACGTGATGGAGTGGCTGGACTTCAACGGTGCGGTGCCCAGCGATGTGCGCCTGCAGCTGTGGCTGGCGCTGGGCTTCCTCGGCGTGTGCCTGGTCAACACGGTGGGCCTGCTGCTGGCCAAGTTCCTGCGCCGCAGCGGTGAGATCGGCGTGCGGCGCGCGCTCGGTGCCAGCCGTGGCCAGATCTTCCTGCAGTGCCTGGTGGAAGCCGGTGCAGTGGGCGTGGTCGGCGGCGTGCTCGGCATCGGCGTGGCCCTGCTTGGCCTGTTCGCCGTGCGCCAGCAGCCGGTGGGCTACGCCAAGCTGGCCCATCTGGACGGCAGCATGCTGCTGCTGGCCATCGGCCTGACCCTGTTTGCCAGCCTTGCTGCCGGTTTCCTGCCCGCCTGGCGCGCGATGCAGGTCACCCCGGCCATCCAGCTCAAGTCGCAGTAAGTACCGGAACGAGGACTCCCATGGACATCCGCCCCATCCTCAGCACCCTGCGCCGGCACAAAACCGCTGCCGCACTGATCGTGCTGGAAGTCGCCCTGACCTGCGCCATCGTCTGCAACGCGCTGTTCCTGGTCAGCCAACGCGTGGAAAAGATCAGCATGCCCAGCGGCATCGCCGAGAACGAACTGGTGATGGTCCGCGTCAGCGGCATCGGCAAGCAGACCAACGGCATGGCCCGCACCCGCGAGGACCTGGCGTCGCTGCGCGCCATCCCCGGCGTCACCGGCGCCACCATCATCAACCAGGTGCCGTTCCGCAGCGGCTCGTCCAGCAGCAGCATCCAGCGCCAGCAGGACCAGGAGCGGCCGACCACCGAGGCATCGATGTACACGATGTCCGAAGATGGCATCCGCACGATGGGCATCAACGTGATCGCCGGGCGTGACTTCCTGCCCGACGAGTACATGGACTACGCCGTCGTCTCCAAGGCCGGTTCCAAGGACAAGGCCGTCCCGGTGATCTTCAGCCAGGCCACCGCCGCGAAGATGGAACCCGACGGCAGCGCGCTGGGCAAGACCTACTACATGGGCAAGCAGCCGCTGCACGTGGTCGGCATCGTCGACACCCTGACCACGCCCACCGGTTGGGACGACAACTGGAACGAGTCGATGCTGATGCCGCTGCGCCGCGGCTTCGACGAAGGCGCCACCTACATGCTGCGCACCGCTCCCGAGCGCCGCGATGAAGTGCTCAAGGCCGCCGTCGCCGCGCTGGAGCGCAACGATGCCAATCGCCTGATGCGCGACAAGAAGACCTACGAGGACCAGCGTAACGACTACTTCAAGAACGACCGCGCCATGGTGGGCCTGCTGGTGACGGTGTCCATCGCCCTGCTGGTGGTGACCGCACTGGGCATCATCGGCCTGGCCAGCTTCTGGGTGCAGCAGCGCAGCAAGCAGATCGGCATCCGCCGTGCGCTGGGAGCGACCCGAGGGCAGATCCTGCGCTACTTCCAGACCGAGAACTTCCTGCTGGCCACGCTGGGCATCGTGCTGGGCATGCTCGCCGCGTACGCGATCAACCTGGCGCTGATGAACATGTACGAGCTGCCGCGCATGCCGCTGCTGTACCTGCCGCTGGGCGCGGTGCTGCTGTGGGTGCTGGGCCAGGTCGCGGTGTTCGGCCCGGCCCGCCGCGCCGCCGCCGTGCCGCCGGCCGTTGCCACCCGGGGGGCGTGAGATGCGCGCCCTGGCCCTGGCAATCGCGCTGGCCCTGCCGCTGCCGGTACTGGCCGGCAGCAGCACGGTGCAGACGATGAACTGGCAGCAGGAGGGTGCGCGGCTGGCACTGCGCTCCACCGAAGGCCAGGTGCAGGTCGAGGCGGCCAGCCCCGAGGCGCGCTTCGGCGTGCGCCGGGGCGACCGCATCGTGCGCGTGGACGACACGCCGGTACGCCAGATCGACCAGCTTGCCGCTGCGGTGCGCCAGGCCGACGCAGCGGGCAAGGCGCAGGTCTCCCTGCTGCTGCGGCGCAACGGCAAGACCCTGAGCGTGCCGGTGGCCGTGGCCACCTGGAAGACCGTGCTGGTGCCACCGCCGGCGCCACCACCTCCCCCGCCGCCACCACCGCCGCCGCCGCGCTGACGTGCCCCGACCCCTGCGGGGCCACGGGTTTGGCTATATTGGCGAGGTAATGGTAGCGGCGGGGGGGGGGCCGGGGCGGGGGGCGCCCCCCCGGCGCGCCGGCGGGGGGGGGGCGGGGCGGGGGCGGGGCATGTGGCGGCAGCGCCGCGGGGGGGGCGGGGGGGGGGGCCGCCGGCGGGGGGCGGGGGGCTCGGGGCGGGCGGGGCGACCCCGGGTGTGGCCCCGGGGGGCGGTGGGGGGGGGGGGGGGGTGCGTCGCCCGCCCCCCCCCCCCGCCAGTGCGAGAGCAGGTGTTCGCGCTGGC
>NZ_JBRRCR010000129.1:0-7423 GCF_056759115.1 Stenotrophomonas sp. STEN087
CTCGGGGTTATTGGGGTGGCATCAGCGTTCTCAGGTTAACTCGGACCGTAACCCCTGGCAAGTTAGGGGGTCGCTCCCCTTTGCCCCATAAAAGGGCAGTGACCCAACAGGACCGCCAGCCGGCTTCATTCCATCCACACCAGGGTCGCCATGCGCCCGGTACGGCGGTCACGACGATGCGAGTACAGGTCCGGGTCGGCCATGGTAGAAACCGTGCCGCCATGGATGTTGAGCGGGTCCAGCCCCGCCGCCTGCAGCCGCTGCCGGGCAAGGGCGAACAGGTCCACTTTCCAGTGCCCTTCGCGGGTGGCCACAAAGGCTTCTTCCGCGCCCGGGTCGTGGCCGACGAAGGCGTGGTAGACCTCTTCGCCGATCTCATAGTCCTGCGGGCCGGCCGCCGGACCCAGCCACGCCCGCAGCTGCGCCGCCGGCGTGTTCATGGCGGACACGGTGTCTTCCAGCATGCCGTCGGCCAGGCCACGCCAGCCGGCGTGCGCCGCACCGATCTCGCTGCCGTCGGCGGCGGCGAAGACCACCGGCAGGCAGTCGGCGGTGAGGATGGCCAGCACCACGCCCGGCACCGAGGTCACCGCGGCATCGGCCACCGGCTCGCTGGCGCCGGCCACCGGCGCTGCGTCGAAACGCAGCACGGTGGTGCCATGCACCTGGCGCAGCCAGTGCGGTGCCGACGGCAGGGACAGGCCCTGCTGCAGCATCTGCCGGTTGTGCTCGACGTTGGCCGGGGTATCACCATCGGCTGCGTGCCGGTTGCCCAGGTTGAACTGCGCGAACGGCGCCGGCGAGATGCCCGCGCCATGCCGACGCGTGGTCAGCGCGCGGACGCCCGGGGGCGCCGGCCAGTCGGCCTGCAGCAGCGGCAGCGCGGCGTCCATCACCAGCGGTCCCGCTCGCGCTCGGCGAAGGCCGCGCTGTCTTCGCGCAGCACCTTCATCAGGTGCAGCATGTCGGCCGGCACCGGTGCGGTGTTGCGCACCTGCTCGCCGGTGATCGGGTGCACGAATTCCAGGGTCTCGGCGTGCAGGGCCTGGCGCTTGAAACCGCGCAGGGCGGCAACCAGCTCCTCGCTGGCACCCTTGGGCAGTTTCAGCGCGCCGCCGTACAGCGGGTCACCCACGATCGGGTGGCGGATATGCGCCATGTGCACACGGATCTGGTGGGTGCGGCCGGTTTCCAGGCGGCACTCCAGCGCGGTGTGCGCACGGAAGCGCTCGCGCAGGCGGTAATGGGTGATCGCTTCCTTGCCGTCCTCACGCACGCCCATCTTCAGGCGGTCGCGCGGGTGGCGGTCGATCGGGGCATCGGCGGTACCGCCGGCCACCAGTGCGCCCATCACGATGGCCAGGTACTGGCGGTGCACGTCACGGGCGGCCAGCTGCTCGACCAGTGCGGTCTGCGCTTCCAGGGTGCGCGCCACGACCATCACGCCGCTGGTGTCCTTGTCCAGGCGGTGCACGATGCCCGCGCGCGGCAGCACCGCCACCGACGGGTCGCGGTACAGCAGCGCGTTGACCAGGGTGCCGCTGTGGTTGCCGGCGCCCGGGTGGACCACCAGGCCGACCGGCTTGTTGATCACCAGCAGGTGCTCGTCCTCGAACAGCACGTCCAGCGGGATGTCCTCCGGCTGGGCGTCGGTCTGGGTTTCCATCACCACGGTCAGGGTGACGACTTCACCGCCGCGCAGCGGATCGCGCGGGCGGGCCTGGGCGCCGTCCAGCAGCACATCGCCGGATTTGATCCATTCAGTCAGGCGCGAGCGCGAGTATTCGGGGAACAGCTCGGCCACGACCGCGTCGAAACGACGGCCGGCGGAGGTGTCGGGGACGATGGCCTGGCGGGCCGATTCGGAGGATTGTTCAGACATGGCAGGGGGGTATCTTCGAAATTTTGGGGTCCGGTCGACCGGTTTCAGTCGCTGGACAGGACACTAGGCTATCATCGACCCTTCGTATTCCAGACGCGTCCCGCCTTGACCCCATGATCCGACGCTCCTCCATGCTCTCTGCGCCCGTCCGCCTCACCGCCCTGCTGCTGGTGCTGGTCATCGCCGCCACTGGTTGCCATCGCGGCGCCAAGGGTGATCGCCCCGATGAAGGAACGCCGGTCGAACAACTGTACGACAAGAGCCACTCGCTTATGCAGGGTGGCAACTGGAGTGGCGCCGAAGCCAGCTTCCGCCGCCTGGTGGCCCAGTACCCGTACGGCCCGTACACCGAGCAGGCGATGATCGAAACCGCCTACGCCCAGTACAAGGCCGGCAAGCACGATGACGCCGTGTCGAGCATCGACCGCTTCATCCGTACCTACCCGACCCATCGCAACATCGCGTACCTGTACTACCTGCGCGGCCTGGCCAACTCCAACCGCAATACGGTTTTCCTGCGTCGCGTATGGTCACTGGACCCGAGCCGCCGCGATCTGTCCACGCCGCACCAGGCGTATTCGGACTTCAACATCGTGGTCGACCGCTACCCGAACAGCCGCTACGCCGCCGATGCGCGCCAGCGCATGATCGAGCTGCGTGACGTGTTCGCCCAGCACGAGCTGGACAACGCCCTGTACTACCTGCGTCGCGGCGCCTATGTCTCGGCCGCCGGCCGCGCCAACTACCTGCTGGAAACCTACCCGCAGAGCGCCTTCCAGTACGACGCCGTGGCGGTGCTGGGCGAGTCCTACACCCACCTGGGCAACAAGACGCTGGCCGACGACGCCCGTCGCGTGCTGACGCTGAACCAGCCGCAGCACCCGTGGCTGGAAGGCAATTGGCCGAAGTACCCGTGGATGATCCGCAAGCTGAACCCGTTTGCCGGCGAGAAGTCGGCCAGCACCGGCCAGCGCAACGCGCGGCTGGAAAAGAAATAAAGAAAAGGGCCCCGCAAGGGGCCCTTCTTCTTTATCCACGCATGGCGTGGATCTACGGTAGAGCCACGCCATGCGTAAATGGCCCAGTAGAGCCACGCCATGCGTGGATGGGATAGCCCGGTAGCGCCGGGCCATGCCCGGCGCCCCCGTTACCTCACCCCTTGTACCCATTGCTGATCGGGTACCGGCGCTCGCGGCCGAACGCCCGGCGCGAGACCTTCGGGCCCGGCGCGGCCTGGTGCCGCTTCCACTCGCTGATGCGCACCAGGCGCAGCACGCGGTCGACCACGGCCGCGTCGTAGCCGGCGGCCACGATCTCCGTGCGCGACTGCTCCTGGTCCACGTAGCGGTACAGGATGCCGTCCAGCACGTCGTAGGCCGGCAGCGAATCCTGGTCCAGCTGGTTGTCGCGCAGCTCGGCCGACGGCGGGCGGCTGATCACCGCCGGTGGGATCACCGGCGCGCCGCCCACGGTGTTGCGCCACTTGGACAGGCCGAACACCTCCGTCTTGTACAGGTCCTTCAGCGGCGCGTAGCCACCGCACATGTCGCCGTAAATGGTGGCGTAGCCGACCGCGTACTCGCTCTTGTTGCCGGTGGTCAGCAGCAGGCCGCCGAACTTGTTGGCCAGCGCCATCAGGATCACGCCACGGCTGCGCGACTGCAGGTTCTCTTCGGTCACGTCCGGCGTGGTGCCTTCGAACATCGGCGCCAGCGCTTCCATCAGGCCCTTGAAGGCCGGCTCGATCGAGACCGCTTCCAGCTTCACGCCCAGCGCCTCGCACTGCTCGGCGGCCAGGTCGTTGGACATGCCGGCGGTATAGCGCGACGGCAGGCGCACGGCGGTGACGTTCTCCGCACCCAGCGCGTCGACGGCCAGGGCCAGCACCAGCGCCGAATCGATGCCGCCGGACAGGCCCAGCCACACCTTCTTGAAGCCGTTCTTGCGGCAGTAGTCCTGGATGCCGCGGGTCACCGCACGCCAGGCCAGCGCATCCATGCTCTCATCGCCATCGTCCATCCAGACGTGCGGCAGGAAGCGGCGGGTTTCGCCGTCGTAGTCCACCACCAGCCACTGGTCGACGAAGGCCGCCGCCGCCGGGTGCACGGTGCCGTCGCCATCGGCAACCACCGAGGCACCGTCGAACACCAGCGCATCCTGGCCACCGACCACGTTGAGGTAGGCAATCGCCGCCCCGCTCTCGCGGGTGCGGGCGGCCAGCACCGCATCGCGCTGGGCATGCTTGCCACGCTCGTACGGCGAGGCGTTGGGCACCACCACCAGCTGCGCACCCTCGCGCACGGTGTCGGCCAGCGGCTCGGCGAACCACAGGTCCTCGCAGATCAGCAGGCCGACCGGCACGCCGTTGACCTCGAACACGCAGCTGCCGCCGTCCGGGTCCACGTCGAAGTAGCGGCGCTCGTCGAACACGGCGTAGTTGGGCAGCTCGCGCTTGCGGTAGGTGCGCTCGACCAGGCCGTCACGCAGCACGCTGGCAGCGTTGTAGACCACCGCACCGGCGGCCTGCGGCCAGCCGACCACGGCGGTGATGCCGCGGCAAGCGGCGGCGATGCGGCCCAGCGCCTGCTCGCACTCGTACAGGAAGCCCGGACGCAGCAGCAGGTCCTCCGGCGGATAGCCGCTCACTGCCAGCTCGGGGAACATCACCAGCTCGGCGCCGTACTCCTCGCGCGCCTGGCCGATCATCTCGATGATGCGCTCGGTGTTGCCGGCGACATCGCCGACGGGAAAGTCGAACTGCGCCATCGCGATGCGGATCGAAGCCATGGGAATCCAGCCTGTGGTTGCAATGCGGCCATTGTAACGCCGGGGTCAGATCCCTTTTTCGCAGCAGAGGGATCTGACCCCACACCAGACGCAGAAAAGCCGCCCGGAGGCGGCTTTTCTGTTTCGAGCAGCCGGCCAGCGGCCGGCTCTACAGC
The DNA here is from genome assembly GCF_056759115.1 of Stenotrophomonas sp. STEN087. NCBI lineage: Bacteria > Pseudomonadati > Pseudomonadota > Gammaproteobacteria > Lysobacterales > Lysobacteraceae > Stenotrophomonas > Stenotrophomonas sp. STEN087. Next base: position 4,825 of record NZ_JBRRCR010000129.1, read on the forward strand.
ATCGTCTGCCGGAGGCAGTCGATCTTATTTCACCAGCTTGGCGATGGCAGCGCCCAGGTCGCCCGGCGAGCGGACGGTGACGACACCGGCAGCTTCCATGGCGGCGAACTTGCCTTCAGCAGTGCCCTTGCCGCCCGAGGCGATCGCACCGGCGTGGCCCATGCGCTTGCCGGCCGGAGCCGACGCACCGGCGATGAAGCCGACGACCGGCTTCTTCACGTGGTTCTTGATGTACTCGGCGCCGGCTTCTTCAGCGTCGCCGCCGATCTCGCCAACCATGATGATGCCTTCGGTCTGCGGGTCTTCGTTGAACAGCTTCAGGCAGTCGACGAAGTTCAGGCCGTTGATCGGGTCACCACCGATGCCGATGCAGGTGGACTGGCCCAGGCCGACTTCGGTGGTCTGCTTGACCGCTTCATAGGTCAGGGTGCCCGAACGCGACACGATGCCGATCTTGCCCGGCTTGTGGATGTGGCCCGGCATGATGCCGATCTTGCACTCACCCGGGGTGATGACGCCCGGGCAGTTCGGCCCGATCAGCACGGTGTCCGGGTGGGCACGGGTCAGCACGTTCTTGACGCGCAGCATGTCCAGCACCGGGATGCCTTCGGTGATGCAGACGATGACCGAGATGCCGGCAGCAGCGGCTTCCAGGATCGCGTCAGCCGCGTACGGCGGCGGCACGTAGATGACCGAAGCGTTGGCGCCGGTGCTCTGCACGGCGTCGGCAACGGTGTTGAAGACCGGCAGGTCGATATGGGTGGTGCCACCCTTGCCCGGGGTCACGCCGCCGACAACCTGGGTGCCGTACTCGATCATCTGAGTGGCGTGGAAGGTGCCCTGCTGGCCGGTGAAGCCCTGCACGATCACCTTGGTGTTCTTGTTGATCAAAACAGACATTGGAATTCCTTGGTGTCGGTATCAGGCAGCGTTCTTGACAGCTTCAACGATCTTCTTGGCGCCATCGTTGATGTTGTCAGCCGGGATGATGGCCATGCCGCTGTCACGCAGCAGCTGCTTGCCTTCTTCCACGTTGGTGCCTTCCAGGCGGACCACGACCGGAACCTTGACGCCCACTTCCTTCACGGCGGCAATGATGCCTTCGGCAATCATGTCGCAGCGGACGATGCCGCCGAAGATGTTGACGAAGATGCCTTCGACCTTGTCCGAGGACAGGATCAGCTTGAAGGCTTCGATGACGCGCTGCTTGTTGGCACCGCCGCCCACGTCCAGGAAGTTCGCCGGCTCGCCGCCGTTGAGCTTGATGACGTCCATGGTGGCCATGGCCAGGCCGGCGCCGTTCACCATGCAGCCGATGTTGCCGTCCATGGTGACGTAGTTGATGTCCAGCTCCGAAGCGATCACTTCGGTCGGGTCTTCCTGGGTCTTGTCGCGCATGGCGACCAGGGCCTTCTGGCGGAAGGCGGCGTTGTCGTCGCTGTCGAACTTGCCGTCCAGCGCGTACAGGTTGCCGTCGTCCAGGATGGCCAGCGGGTTGATTTCAACCAGTGCCAGGTCCTTTTCGTTGAACAGGCGGTACAGGTTCACCATGATGCTGGCGAACTGGCCGGCCTGCTTGGCGGTCAGGCCCAGCTTGAAGCCGAAATCACGGCCGTGGTAACCCTGCACGCCTTCGACGAAGTCGACGTTCAGCGAGTGGATCAGCTCCGGGGTTTCAGCAGCGACCTGCTCGATCTCCACGCCGCCTTCCGAAGAAGCGATGTAGGTGATGGTCTTGGTGCCACGGTCAACCAGCACCGACAGGTACAGTTCCTTGACGATCTCGCCGGCGGTGGTCACCAGCACCAGGTTGACCGGCAGTTCAACGCCTGCGGTCTGGTAGGTGGCCATCTTGGTGCCGAGCATCTTGGCCGCAGCGGCCTTCACGTCGTCAGTGGTCTTGCAGAACTTGACGCCGCCAGCCTTGCCGCGGCCGCCAGCGTGGATCTGCGCCTTGACCATCCAGGGACCCTGGCCCAGGGAGTTGGCAGCTTCGACTGCTTCGTCCGGGGTCGCCGCGACCTTGCCGGCCGGGACCGGGATGCCGTACTCGGCAAGCAGCTGTTTTGACTGGTATTCGTGGAAATTCATGCGTCACCGTGGGAATAGGAACGACCGCACGCAATTCCTCAGGGGCCCCGGCGGGGCGCCGGCATGGACCGCGGCGGGCCCACTATTGTGGCCGAGCCAGCGCCGGGGCGCAAAGAACCCGGGACAAACGGCCAGACCCGGCCAGATTTCCACGTTCATTCAGGCAGTTGCGCCGCCCCGGCGGGGTGGGCCCGTGGGCCCGGCCCGGTCCGATTGCGCAGGAAACCGCTTCCACAGGCCTATACTGGGGGCCGTCGCGTCGAGGTAGAGTCGAGGGCGGCGGGGCCGGGGGGGGGGGGGGCGGGGGCCGGGGGGGCGCAGACCCCAACCGGGGGCGCCACCACGCGGGGGGGGGGGGGGGGGGGCCCGGGGGGGCCCCGCCGCCGGGGGGGGGGGGGGGCGCGGGGTCGCGCCCCCCGCGGGGGGCGGGGCCCCCCACCCCGATAGCCAAGGGGTCGGATCCCTCTCGCAGAGAGCGCTCTGACCCCATGGCAGGCCTCAATACAGA
>NZ_JBRRCR010000130.1:0-7312 GCF_056759115.1 Stenotrophomonas sp. STEN087
GCGGATATTATAATTAAAAACGCTCATCTGGGCCGGGTTTTTGTTTTTTTTGTGGCTGGCGGCGCCGGCGGGGGGGCGCCGCGTGTGTTCTCAGGTTCGCCCCGGGTCCCGCCCCCGCCGGCTACCGCGGCACCGCGCGTCAGTTCAACGCCTTGATGGTCAGGTCCAGCGCGTCGCGGCCGCCTTCGCGCTGCAGGATGCGGGTCGGCACCGGGAACTCGGGCACGATCCAGGCGATCTGTTCCTTGTCGCCGTCCACGCGCGAGACCTTGGTGGCCTGGTAGCTCTTGCCGCCCACGGTCACCGCTTCCTTGCCCACGACCTTGTAGGTCATGTTCTTGATGCGGCCTTCGTCCACCATGCGGTAGGTCAGCGGCTTGCCGGCGGCCAGGTCGCGGGCGATCGCCAGGTTGATCAGCAGCGCGTCCATGTCACCGGCCTTCAGCGCGACCGGGCCGGCGCGGTCCGGCTTGATGTCGCCGGTCCAGGTGGCCTGGTTGCTGGTCCAGTTGTAGTTGGCCTGCACGTTGCGCTTCTTCACCAGCAGTGCCGAGCGGTCCTGGCTGCTCAGCGGGCGCAGCTGGCCACGCACTTCCTCGAACACGGTGCTCTGGCTGAGGTCGGCCAGCTGGTTCTTCACCTGCAGGTTGTAGCGCCACTTGCCGGTGCCTTCGTTGGCCAGGGTCATGGTGCCGTTGGCCTGCATGCCCATGTAGCTGGCCAGGTAATCAGCCTTGAACGGCTGCAGGGCCATGGCCGGCAGGCTGGCCACCGACAGTGCGGCAGCAGCGATCCAGGTCAGCGGGCGGGTCAGGGTCGTCATGCTCATACTCCTTGGTATTCGATCAGGCGCAGGTCGACACGGTCCTCGCCATCTTCGCGTTGCAGGATGCGCACCGGGGTGGGGACACCGTTGGCGATCCAGAGAATGGTTTCGTTCTTGCCGCCGTTGGTGCGGTAGACCTTCAGTGCGTTGTAGGACAGGTCGCCGACCTCGACGTTCTCGGTCTGTGCGGCGGCCTGGTAATCGTGCTGGCGCACCTTGCCCAGTTCGACGTAGCGGTAGTGCATCACCGCGCCGGGGCGGGCATCGCGCATCAGCGACAGGTTCAGCAGCAGCGCGCTCTGGTCGCCGGGCTGCAGCGGGATGGGCTGGGCGCGGTCCTTCTTCACATCGCCGGTCCACTGCGCCGTACCGGCTTCCCAGTTGTAGGTGCCGACTGCCTTCTTGCCCAGGAACAGCCCCTTGCGCACGGTGCTCTGGCTCAACGGCGCGTAGACGCCATTGCGCTCCTCGAACACGGTGCTCTGCTCCAGGTTCAGGCCGAGCACGCTGGCGAAGCCGCGACGGCCGACCACCTGCATGTCCACCCGCCACTGGTTGCCGCCGGTGTGGCTGACCTGCATGGTCGCATCGCCTGCCTGCTTGCCCTTGTAGAAGGCCTGGTAGGTGGCGCTGAACGGCTGCAGCGGCGGCGGCTCCCAGGCCATCGCCGGCAGCGCGGGCACGGCCGGTTCGGGCGGTGCCTGGACCACGGGCGCGGGCTCGGCCGACGGCGGGGTCTGTGCCCACGCGGCGAAAGCGAGCACGGCGAACGGCAGCAGCAGGAATTTGCGCAACGGAGGCGTGTTCTTCATGGCGGGCAGGAACCGCAGGAGGAGGCAGGATGCCAGCCCCGCAGTCAGCGGGGCGTGTGCACGGGCGTTACCGGTTCAGGTTTCCGGCGGAATCTAGAGCCAATGGGCTAAACAGGGGGTGACCGTCGAGTGTCGGCCGACCCTCCCGTTCAGCCAGGCGGCCGCCGCACAGCAGCTGCAGGGTGGCGATCAGCAGCGGATGTTCGACCGCCAGCACCCGGTTGGCGAGGCTGTCCGCGTCATCGCCGGCCAGCACCGGCACGCGCACCTGGGCCAGCACGGTGCCGGCATCCAGCTCAGGCACCACCAGGTGCACGCTGGCGCCGTGCTCGGCATCGCCGGCTTCCAGCGCGCGGGCGTGGGTGTGCAGGCCCTTGTGCAGCGGCAGCAGCGACGGATGGATGTTGACCAGGCGGCCGTTGAAGCGCTGCACGAAGTCGGCGCCGAGGATGCGCATGTAGCCGGCGCAGACGATCCAGTCCGGGGCTGCCGCCTGCACGGCATCGCCCAGCGCCTGCTCGTACGCGGCGCGGTCGCTGAAGGTCTTCGGCGCATGTGCCCAGCGCTGGCCGGGCCCGACGCGCTGCAGTGCCGCTGCGTCGGGGCGGTCGGAGAAGACCCCCACCACCTTGGCCGGCAGGCGGCCGGCATCGATCGCATCAAGGATGGCCTGCAGGTTGCTGCCACGGCCGGAGGCCAGTACGGCGATGCGTGCGGTCATGCGGCGGCCATCGGGTATCTCAGAGGCGGGAAGGCGCGTTGGCTTCGAAGGCCGCCTTCACCTGCGGGCGCAGCAGCACCACCAGGGTGAACACGCCCAGCACGGTGCCGAACGGGGTGAACAGGCAGGCGATGGCGGCCACCACCATGCACAGCAGGTGCCGGCGCCGCTGCTTCAGGCAGCGCCCGGCATAGGCGATGAAGCCTGCCAGGCCCAGCCCGAAGGACACCGCGCAGCCGCCCATGATGATGAACATCCAGCCCATGAACTGCTGCTCGTGCAGCGGCGTGGCCTGGCCGTTGGAGTTCATCGGCAGGGCGCCGCTGAGCATGGCGATGCCCATCACGATGTGCATGCAGAAGATCAGCCCGAACACGGCGGCCAGGCCGGCCACCACGTAATGGAAGATCGCCAGCAGGCGCAGGTGGTCGATGTCCTGTGCGGTCAGTGCGGGCGCAACCGGGGCCGGGGGCGGCACCGGTGCGGCGGACAACGGGGGCGTAGCGTCCATGCGGGCTCCTTGGGTGTCGATCAGGCGATGCGGACGCGTTCGGCGCCGCTGGCGGTGACCACCTGGCCGATCGGCCAGTGATCCAGGCCCTGCGCCTGCACGGCTTCGGACACCGCGGCGACCTGCTCCGGGGCGACGATCAGCACGAAGCCGATGCCGCAGTTGAAGGTGCGCCACATCTCGCTGTCGACCACGGCGCCTTCCTTCTGCAGCCACTGGAACACCGGCGGCAGCGGCCAGGCCGAGGCCTGGATGTCCAGGCCGAGGCCGTCGGGCACCACGCGGATGATGTTCTCGGTCAGGCCGCCACCGGTGATGTGGGCCATGCCGTGGATGGCCGCACCGTGCGACTTCAGCAGCGACAGGATCGGCTTGACGTACAGGCGGGTCGGCGCCATCAGCGCGTCGACCAGCTTGACGCCGTCTTCCAGCTCCAGGTCGGCCGGCTGGCCGGCGCGGTCGTAGATGCGGCGCACCAGCGAGTAGCCGTTGGAGTGCGGGCCGGAGGAGGCGATGCCGATCAGCACGTCGCCGGCGGCCACGCTGGCGCCGTCCTTCAGTTCGCTCTTCTCGACCGCGGCGACGGTGAAGCCGGCCAGGTCGTACTCGCCCGGGGCGTACATGTCGGGCATTTCAGCGGTTTCGCCGCCGATCAGCGCGCAGCCGGCCTCGGTGCAGCCGTTGGCGATGCCGCCCACGACCGCCGCGGCGGTGTCGATGTCCAGCTTGCCGGTGGCGAAGTAGTCCAGGAAGAACAGCGGCTCGGCGCCCTGCACCAGCACGTCGTTGACGCACATGGCGACCAGGTCGATGCCGATCGTATCGTGGCGGTTCAGCTGGTGGGCCAGCTTCAGCTTGGTGCCCACGCCGTCGGTGCCCGACACCAGCACCGGCTCGCGGTACTTGTTGGACAGGTCGAACAGGGCGCCGAAGCCACCCAGGCCGCCCATCACTTCCGGACGGAAGCTGCGCTTCACCAGGGGCTTGATCCGCTCGACCAGCTCGTTGCCGGCGTCGATGTCGACACCCGCGTCACGGTAGGTGAGGGGGGAGGGGGCGGAAGACGGGGTGTTGGTCACGGGCGTCGGCGCTGGCAGGGGTTGAACGGACGATTTTAACAGGCCGCATTGGCGCAAAGTCCGTATTCGGGCAACAATTCCCCCCGGATACGTCGAGCCAATGGATGTCCTGATGCGCCGCAGCCTTATTCCCGCCCTGCTCCTTGCGTTGTGCCTGCCGGTCGCCACGATGGCCCAGAGCGCCCTTCGCACCGAGGGAGATGTCGCCACCGCCAGTGGTGCCTACGAGGCCGAAGTGCCTGTGAACAGCCAGGCCGAGGCCGACCGCAACGGTGGCCTGGCCCGTGCCCTGAGCGTGGTGCTGGGCAAGTTGTCCGGCGACCGCAACGTGACCGCGCGCCCGGGCGTGGTGCAGGCCCTGCGCAACGCCAAGGATTACGTGGCCAGCTACGACTTCAAGCAGGACCAGAGCGTCGGCGCCAGTGGCGCGCCCAGCTACCGGACCCTGCTGGTCGCCCGCTTCCGCGAGGATGACGTCGATGCACTGGTCTCGGCCCTGGGCCTGCCGCTGTGGCCGCAGCCGCGTCCGAAGCCGGTGGTCTGGCTGGCCGTGGACGACGGCAGCGGCCCGCGCCTGGTCAGCGTGCAGCAGGCCAATGCGGCCCGCCCGCTGCTGAACCGCGCCATCGAGCGTGGCTACAAGCTGGGCCTGCCCAGCGGTGGTGCCGCCGAACAGGCGCTGGCCGGGGCCATCTGGCGCCAGGACAGCGCCGCGGTGTCCCGCGCATCGGCCCGCTACTCGCCGCCGATGCAGCTGATCGGCAAGCTGTACCGCGCCAATGGCGGCTGGCAGGCGGACTGGGTGTTCGTCGACAACGGCCGCGAGCTGAACAAGTGGACCACCAAGGACGCCAACGCCATGCGCGCCATGGCCGCCGGTGCCGACGGCGCCGCCGATGCCCTGGTCAAGCGCTACGCCAAGGCGGGCGCGGCCACCGGTGCGGCCGGTACCTACCGCGTGGTGGTGACCGGCATCAACAGCACCGATGAATACCTGCGCCTGGCCGCCGGCCTGCGCGAGGTGCCGGTGGTGCGCAACGTCACCCCGCTGCGGGCGACGGCCGACCACCTGGAGCTGAACCTGGAAATGACCACCGGCCTGGCTGGCTTCAACCGCATGCTGGGCGACAACGGCGTGCTGGTGCCGTCGGCGACCCTGCCGGCCCTGCCGGCGCCGATCGATGACAGCACCGGCGCGCCGCAGCCGGCCCCGGTCAGCAACGAGTACCGGCTGCGATGACCCAATCCCCGGAAGCGGAAATCGCGCAGTTCCTGCGACGGCTGAAGTACGTGGCCGTCGCCCTGCTGATCGGCTGGGTGGTGTGGCTGCTGGCCCCCATCCTGACCCCGTTCGTGCTGGCCCTGGCGCTGGCCTGGCTGGGTGACCCGCTGGTCGACCGCATCGAGGCCACCGGCCGTTCGCGCAACACCGGCGTGGTGCTGGTGTTCGTGGCGATGGTGCTGGTGGTGACCGCGCTGCTGCTGGTGCTGGTGCCGATGATCGAGCGCCAGATCACCACGTTGATGGCCGCCGTGCCGCAGGCGCAGGCCTGGCTGATGCAGACCGGCATCCCGTGGTTCGAGCAGAAGACCGGCCTGGAAGTGATGCAGTGGATGGACCCGGACCGGCTGATCGAGTGGGTGCGCAGCCACTGGCAGCAGGCCGGCGGCTTCGCCACCACCTTCATGGGCTATGTCTCGCGCTCGGGCTTCACCGTGGTGACCTGGATGGTCAACCTGGCGCTGCTGCCGATCCTGGCGTTCTACTTCCTGCGTGACTGGGACAAGCTGGTCGAGCGCGTCGCCTCGGTCATCCCGCGCAACCACATCGGGACGATCACCAACCTGGCGCGCGAATCCAACGAGGTGCTGGGCGCGTTCATCCGTGGCCAGTTCCTGGTGATGGTGGCGCTGGGCGTGATCTACGCTGCCGGCCTGTCGCTGGTCGGCCTGAAGCTGGGCCTGTTGATCGGCCTGGTGGCCGGCCTGATCAGCTTCATCCCGTACCTGGGCGCGACCACCGGCATCGTGATGGCGGTGGTGGCGGCGCTGGTGCAGGCACAGGGCATCGACCTGAAGCTGCTGCTGCTGGTGGGCGTGGTGTTCACCGTCGGCCAGCTGCTGGAAAGCTACGTGCTGACCCCGCGCATCGTCGGCGACAAGATCGGCCTGCACCCGGTGGCGGTGATCTTCGCGGTGATGGCCGGTGGCCAGCTGTTCGGCTTCCTCGGCATGCTGCTGGCGCTGCCGGTGGCGGCGGTCAGCAACGTGCTGCTGCGCTATGCGCACCAGCGTTACCGCCAGAGCGAGCTGTACGTCGGCGAAAAGCCGGCCATCGTGCTTGATGGCGTGATCGACGCACCCCATATCATCCTCGACCCCTACGAGCACGGCCCGGACCCGAAGTGATTGGTGTGCCGCAACTTCCGCTGGCCCTGCATTACCCGCGGGACCAGCGTCTGGAGACCTTCATCGGCGCGCCGGATGGCGCGCTGGCGCAGCTGCGTGCGATCGCGGTGGGCGCCAGCCATGACTGGGTCTACCTGGAAGGTGCGGCGGGCACGGGCAAGACCCACCAGGCGCTGGCGATGTGTTCCAGCGCGCAGCAGGCCGGGCGCCTGCCGACCTACGTGCCGCTGGCCGGCGCGGTTGGCCGGGTGGCGGCGGCGCTGGATGGCCTGGAGCAGCGTGAGCTGGTGGCGCTGGATGGCCTGGATGCGGTGGCGGGCCACCGCGAGGACGAGATTGCACTGTTCGACTTCCACAACCGTGCGCGCGCGGCGGGGATAACGGTGCTGTACACGGCGCAGCACGCGCCGGGTGAGCTGGGCCTGGTGCTGCCGGACCTGCGTTCGCGGCTGGGCCAGTGCGTGCGGGTGCTGCTGCAGCCGCTGGACGAGGAAGGGCGGGCGGCGGTGCTGCGCGAGCGCGCGCTGCGGCGTGGGCTGGCGATCGACGAGGCAGCCATCGAGTGGCTGCTGTCGCATACCGGGCGCGAGCTGGGTGGGCTGATCACGCTGCTGGACTGGCTGGACCGGGAGTCGCTGGCGGCGAAGCGGCGGATCACGGTGCCGTTCCTGCGGCAGGTGCTGGAAGAAGGCCGGCCCCGGTACTGAGGGTGGGGTTTTCTTTGCAGGGCTGCTGCCCTGCACCCGCTAGAGCAACGTCAAGATCAAGTGCTGGCTTCCTGAGGGGAGGCGGGGGGGGGGGGGGGGGGGGGGGGGGGGGGGGGGGGGGGGGGGGGGGGCTGGGGGGCGGGGAAAACCCGCCTGTGGCGGTATCCCGGGGGCCCCCGGCGCCCCCCCCCCCCCCGGCCAAGCACGGCTTCTGCTCTAGAAAACGACCAGCCACGAGGGGCTCAGC
>NZ_JBRRCR010000131.1:0-7125 GCF_056759115.1 Stenotrophomonas sp. STEN087
CCCCGCGCGGGCTCCCGGCCGCCCCCCCGCGCGGGGCGCGCGCGGGCTGCGCGTCGGCGGGCCGGCGGCGGGGGGCGCGGGGGCGGCCCGCCCCCCCCCCCCCGCCACTACCCAGACGAAGGGCACTGCCCCCGCGCGGCCATCACTCCGCAGCAAACTCCAGCGTGCGACGCCAGCGCAGCGGCGTCTGCGCACGCGCCGGGTCAGGCCCAAACCGGGTCAGCCACCCGGCCGCCAGCGCGCGCTCACGCAGGCGCTCGCCGATGCCTTCGGCGGTCTCCACCTCGACATGGGTCACCTTGCCTGCGGCATCCACGTCCATCGCCCAGACCAGCTTGCCCACCCACTCGGCCGGCGGAATGGACGCGTCGTAGTTCGGCCGCCCCGCCACGTAGGGCTGGTCATGCCGCAGGTACAGGGGCGACGCCTCCAGCGTCGGATCCACGCGGATCTGCGCGCTGCCACGGCGTCCATCCCCCAGCACGGCATCGACGGTCCACATCCCGGCCGCGCCGGTACTTCCAAGGTCAGCGGCATAGCACTTCTTGCGGCCCCGGTAGTCCTCGTGGGCCGTGCGCGAGACCTGCACGCCCTTGGCATCACGGATGTCGATGTGCAGGCCCGCCACGTCGGTATCGACGAGATTGGCGGCCACGCAGATGCGGTGATCGTGGTGGCCGTCGGCAATGAACAGCTGGGTCTGCGAGCGCGCGAGGGCATCTGCCGGTGTCGGCGCCCACAGGAATTCCACGTAGACGTCCTCGGCGGCGACTGCGACGGGACTGGCCAGTATCAGCAGCAGGCCTGCTGCGGCAATGCGTGCGGTCATCGTTCCTTCCCTGGTGACGAATCCCGATCCTCGACGATGGTGCGTGGCGGAGCAACCAGGCCGGAGGGTCAGAGCCCTTTCCTGCGGAAAGGGATCCGACCCCGCCATTGATATTGTATCCACCGGAAACCGCTTGCTAGCCTGCCCTCCATGCGCTGGATTGCCCGCCACCTCCGTTCGACCCTGCTGATGCTGCTGATGGCGGCATTCGTGGTCGTGCCGGTGGCCGATGTGCTGGCCTGTGCGGTGGAACCGCACGACACGGTCGCGGCCCATGTTGAAGCCGCGGCCGACGACGCAGACGGCGACAGCGACGGCACGCATACCGGCGCCTGCAGCCATAACCACTGCCACCACTCCAACCTGAGCCTGCCGGCCGGCACCGTTGCTGCCTTCGGCACGCCGCTGCCGGCACGCTGGATGGCGGACGGTGACAGCGCGACCTATGCCGTCGCGCAGGATGAACTGAAGCGTCCTCCCCGGGCGTGAGTTGAGCGCGTCCCGCGATCGCGGGCTTCCGTTTCACTCACAACCGGACATCCTTCATGTCGAACTCGACACCTCGGTCGCTGCGTGCGGCCGGGCGGGTCATTGCCGTATTGCTGGGCCTTGCCCCGGCACTGCAGGCGATGGCGCAAGCCGCCCCTTCCTATGACACCCTGCTTGAACGCCTGGACCAGCTGCCCGGCGCCCGCGTTGGCGCGGCCCTGGCCGACGCTGCCGAGGCACGCGCCGAGCAGGCCCGCGCCCTGCCCAACCCATCGCTCTCCTACACCACCGAAAACGCCTGGGGTACCGGCAGCTACGGCGGCATGGGCCGCGCCGACAACGTGCTCACCCTGTCCCAGCCGCTGGAAATCTGGGGCCAGCGTGGTGCACGCGTACGTGCTGCCCGCGCCGAAGCACAGGCCGCAACACTGCGTGGGACGCAGAGCCGCAGTGATGTAGCCAGCCAGCTGGCGGCGTTCTACGCGCAGGCCGAGAGCGCGCTGCGTCGTTACGCCCTGGCCAAGGAAGCGCTGACCCTGACCCGCGACGATGCCGTGGCCGTCGACGCGCTGGTGGAGCAGGGCCGCGAACCGCAGCTGCGCGCGGTGCAGGCGCGCAGCGAAGTGGCCAATGCCACGGCAGCACTGGATGAAGCACAGGCCTTCCGCGATGCGGCTTTGGCGCGGCTGGCGAGTGCGGCCCTGCTGGATGCGCCGGTGCAGTCCATCGACAACAGCCTGCTGGATCGCACGCCGCCGCTGCCACGCGGCGCCGGTGATGCCGCGCTGGCGGTGCGTATCGCCGAAGCCGAGGCACAGGCCAGCACCCGTCTGGTCGACGTGGAGCGCAAGCGTGCCCTGCCCGATCTCAGCGTGACCGCCGCGCAGACCCGTTTCCGCGAGGACCGCGAACAGGCCTATACGCTGGGCGTGAGCCTTTCGATCCCATTGTTCGACCGCAACCGCGGCGGCATCCGCGCGGCCAGTGCCGAACAGCGTGCGGCCGAAGCGCGGCTGGACCAGCAGCGTCGCGACAGCGAAGCCGAGCGCCTCGCGGCGGTGGCCGGGCTGAAGGCTGCCGGCAGCCGCACACGCGCCGCCGATGACAGCGTGGTGGCTGCCGAAGAAGCCTACCGGCTGGCCCGCATTGGCTTCGACGCCGGACGCATCTCGCAGCTGGAACTGCGCAGCACGCGCAGTGCCCTCATCGCCGCACGCGGCAGCGCCGTGGATGCGCGCCTGTCGCGCGTCGGCGCGGAAATCGATCTTGCCCGCCTGGAAGGGCGCGCCCCGTTTGTGGAGGTTCGCTGATGTTCTCCCGTACTTTTTCGTTGATGGCCGCTGCCCTGTTGGGCGCGCTGCTGGCCGGCTGCACTGGCACTGCACAGACCCCAACTGCCGCTGCCGACGATGGCCACGGCCATGCACCGGGCAGCGCTGAGAACACCACAGGCAACGCGCCCGAAGCCGATGAAGGCGTGGTCGCACTGACGCCGGAACAGATCAAGGCGTCGTCCATCGAAGTGGTCGCCGTCGGTCGAGGCGGTGGCGGCTCCACGCGCCTGTCTGGCCGTGTGGAACCCTCGATCGGCGCGCGCGCGTCGGTGGCGTCCAGCGTGACCGGCCGCGTTGAACACGTGCTGGTGGCACCGGGCACGGCCGTGAAGCAGAACCAGACGCTGGCCATCGTGCTCAGCGGTGAGGCCGCGGTGCTGCGCGCCAATGCGCTGGCGGCTGCCGCCGAAGCCAAGGCTGCGCGCCTGGCCCACGGCCGTGACAGGGCGCTGGTGGAACAGGGCGTGGTCGCGCGCCAGGAGCTGGAAACCTCGCATGCACGTGCCATGGCTGCGCAGGCGCAGGCGGCGGCGGCACAGGCACAGGCCGCCGCCAATGGCGCACCCGATGCCAGCGGCCGCGTACGCATCACCAGCCCGGTGGCCGGCATCGTCGGCAACGTGCAGGTCACGCCGGGCGGCGTGGTCGCTGCCGGCAGCGTGGTGGCCGAGGTCGCCGATCCGGCGATGAACGAGCTGGTGTTCACCGCGCCACCGGCGCTGGCCGCACAGGTCACGCCGGGCATGACGCTGGAAGTGAGCGTCCCGGGCGGCAGCTTCACCGCCACCGTCACCGGCTCGGCCGCGGATGTGCGCCAGCAGGGCGGCGTGGCGGTGATCCGTGCCATGCCGGTGAACGCCGCGCTGCCGCCGGCCGGTTCTCCGGTGTCGGCCGTGGTGGTCACCGAAGCCCAGGGCGACGCGCTCAGCGTGCCGGCCGATGCAGTGCAGAACGTCGATGGCCGCAGCGCGGTGTTCGTCGCCGTCGACGGCGGCTTCAAGGCGCAGCCGGTGCTGGCCGGCCGCCGTGCCGGTGACCGCATCGAGATCCTCGGTGGCCTGACCGGCAGCGAACGCATCGTCGGCGCCAACGCCTTCCTGCTCAAGGCCGAACTGGCCAAAGGCGAAGCCGAGCACGGCCACTGAGGAGGCGACCATGTTCAAGCTGATCATTGAAACCGCGGTCCGCCACCGCTGGCTGGTGGTGTTCGCCGCCGCCCTGCTCGCGGCCGTCGGCCTGCTGCAGCTGGGCAAGCTACCGATCGACGCGGTGCCCGACATCACCAACCGCCAGGTGCAGATCAACACCGTGGCACCGGCGCTGACGCCGGAACAGATCGAACGGCAGGTGACCTACCCGCTGGAAACCGCGCTGGCCGGCATTCCCGGCCTGACCACCACCCGCTCGCTGTCACGCAATGGCTTCTCGCAGGTCACCGCCATCTTCACCGATGCGACCGACATCTACTTCGCCCGCCAGCAGGTGGCCGAGCGCATGCGCGAGGCCGCCGACGATCTGCCCGACGGTGCGTCGCCGCTGCTGTCGCCGGTCACCACCGGCCTGGGCGAGGTGCTGATGTGGACGGTGGACTTCACCGCGTTCGATCCGGCCCAGCTGGCCAAGCCCGGTGCGGCCGGCTGGCAGGCCGGCGAGGTCTACCGCACGCCGGAAGGCACCCTGCTGCGCACGCCGGAAGAACGCGCCACCTACCTGCGCACCGTGCAGGACTGGATCATTGCGCCGCAGATGCGCTCCAGCCCTGGGCTGGCCGGCGTCGATACGGTTGGCGGCTACGTCAAGGAATACGGCGTGCACCCGGACAGCGCGCGGCTGGCCGCGCATGGGCTGGGCCTGGCCGACCTGGTCACCGCCCTGCAGCGTTCCAACGTGCAGGCCGGCGCCGGCTTCGTGCAGCGCGCTGGCGAAGGCCTGGTGGTGCGTGCCGATGGCCTGGCGCTGACCACCGACGATCTGGCGCAGGCCCCGGTGGCCACGCGCAATGGCGTGGTGGTGCGCGTGGCGGACGTGGCCGAGGTGGCCTTGAGCCGCGCACCACGCCTGGGTGCGGCCAGCCGCAACGGCCACGAAGCCGTGCTCGGCACCGCGCTGATGATTGCCGGCGGCAACAGCCGCACCGTGGCCCAGGCCGCCGCGGAACGCCTGCAGCAGGTGAATGCCTCGCTGCCACCGTCCATCGTGGCAGTGCCGGTGCTGGACCGCAGCGAGCTGGTCAACGCCACCATCAGGACCGTGGCGAAGAACCTCAGCGAGGGTGCGCTGCTGGTGGTGGTGGTGCTGTTCCTGCTGCTGGGCAACCTGCGCGCAGCGGCGATCACCGCGCTGGTGATCCCGCTGTCGTTCCTGTTCGCCGTGATAGGCATGAACCGCTTCGGCATCAGCGGCAACCTGATGAGCCTGGGCGCGCTGGATTTCGGCATCCTGGTGGATGGCGCGGTGATCGTGATCGAATCCACGCTGCTGATGCTGGGCCAGCGCCGCGCCGAACTGGGCCGCGCGCTGACGGCGATGGAGCGCCTCCGCGTGGCTTCCGATTCGGCCATGAAGATGGCGCGGCCTGCGGCCTTCGGCCAGCTGATCATCCTGCTGGTGTTCGCGCCGATCCTCACCCTGGAAGGTGTGGAGGGCAAGACGTTCCACCCGATGGCGGCCACCTTCATGCTGGCCCTGATCGGCGCCTTCATCTTCTCCTTCACCTTCGTGCCGGCAATGGCCGCACTGCTGGTGCGCGAGCCCACGGTGAAGGACGGCGATACACATGCTGGCGACGGCGAGCACGAGACGAAACTGATCCGCGTGCTGCGTGCGCGCATCGAGCCGGTGGTCCGTCGTGCAGTCGCGCATCCGCGCACGGTGCTGGCCGGTGCGGTGATGATGGTGGTGGTGGGCATCGGTTCGTTCTCGCTGCTGGGCCGCGAGTTCATGCCCACCCTGGACGAAGGCAACGTGGCGATGCAGGCCCTGCGCGTTCCGTCCACGTCGCTGGAGCAGTCGCTGGCGATGCAGCTGGCGCTGGAAAAATCGTTGGCCGAACAGCCGGAAGTGGAAACGGTGTTCTCGCGCACCGGCACCGCCGAAGCGGCCATCGACCCGATGCCGACCAACATCTCCGACAGCGTGATCGTGCTGAAGCCGCGCGCGCAGTGGCCCGATCCGTCGCTGGACAAGGTAGCACTGGTGCAGCGCTTCGAGCAGCTGGCCGGGCAGCAGCTGGGCAACAGTTTCGAGTTCAGCCAACCGATCGAGTTGCGCTTCAACGAGCTGATTTCCGGCGTGCGCACGGACCTGGCGGTGATGGTGTACGGCGATGATTTCGCCGCCCTGCAGAAGGTGGCCGAGCAGGTGGCGTTGAAACTGCGCGCGGTGGACGGCGCCGCCGACGTGCGGGTGGAGCAGATTTCCGGCCTGCCCACGCTCAACGTCAGGATCGACCATGTCGCCGCCGCGCAGCATGGACTGACCGCGGCGGACGTGAGTGATGCGTTGTCCACCGGCATCGGTGGTACCACGGCCGGGCGGATCTTCGAAGGCGACAGACGCTTCGATGTGGTCGTGCGCCTGGACGATGCCGCACGCAACGATCCGGACCAGCTGGCCTCGCTGCCGATCGCCACGCCGGCAGGCCAGGTCGTGCCGTTGTCCTCGCTGGCGCGCATCAGCGTCAGCGAAGGGCCGAACCAGATCAGCCGCAGCGACGGCAGCCGGCGGGTGGTGGTGCAGGCCAACGTGCGCGGCCGCGATCTCGGTGGCTTCGTCAGCGAAGCGCAGGCCGCGGTGGCCGACGTGGCGTTGCCCGCCGGTGCCTACCTGCGCTGGGGCGGCCAGTTCGAGAACCTGCAGCGCGCGGAGAAGCGGTTGGCCACGGTGGTGCCGGTGGTGTTCCTGCTGATCGGCGGCCTGCTGTTCATGGCCCTGCGCAGTGGCAGGGAAGCGCTGCTGGTATTCAGCTGCGTGCCGCTGGCCCTGGTCGGCGGCATCCTCGCCCTGCTGCTGCGTGGCATGCCGTTCTCGGTGTCTGCGGCGGTGGGCTTCATCACCGTCTCCGGCGTGGCCACGTTGAACGGCCTGGTGCTGATGCAGGCGATCCGCGAGCGGCTGGAGGGCGGCGACCTGCCGATGCAGGCGGCCATCAATGGTGCCGCCAGCCGCATCCGCGCGGTGCTGACCACGGCCCTGGTGGCCATCGTCGGCTTCATACCGATGGCCATCGCCAGTGGTGCCGGCGCGGAGGTGCAGAAGCCGCTGGCGACGGTGGTGATCGGTGGGTTGATCACCGCCACGCTGCTGACGTTGCTGGTGCTGCCGACGTTTGCCGGGCGGTTGGTGAAGCGCTGAGGTGCGTTGGGGTCGGAGCCCTTTCCGCTGGAAAGGGATCCGACCCCGGATCAGGGTCGGATTTCCGGGCAGCGGCCGGCCCTACCCAGCCGCGATCAAGGCCTCGTCCGCTCGGCCATG
>NZ_JBRRCR010000132.1:0-7032 GCF_056759115.1 Stenotrophomonas sp. STEN087
GCCTCGGCACCTCGGCTCCCCGGTGCTGCCCGGGCCGGGCGCCGCCGCGCCGGCCCGGCGCGCCGCCCGGGCGGTGGCGCCCGCCCCCCCCCCACCCCCACTCCCCTCAGAGTCTCTTCTCCACCCGCCGGATCACCGCCAGCACCAGCACGCACAGCACGCTCACCCCGATGGCGATCACGTACTTGCCGATGCCCACGGCAATGCCGATGGCCGCAGCCATCACCAGCGAACTCGCCGTGGTCAATCCGCTGACCTGGTCCTCGCGGTTGCCGCGCAGGATGGTGCCGGCGGCCACGAAACCAACGCAGGCCACCACTGCCTCGATCAGGCGCACCGGATCGACCTGCAGCAGGTCGCGGTAGCGCTCCTGCTGGAAATGTTCGGCCACCGAATCACCGAGGCCGACGATCAGCGCCGCCGCCCCGGCAATCAGCATATGCGTGCGCAGGCCCGCGGCGTGCTTGCCCATCTCGCGTTCGACGCCCAGCACGCCGCCGAACAGCATCGCCGCGGCCACGCGCAGCAGGATCGATACATCCTGGGTGAGTTCCATCGGCAGGCTCCGGGAGTTTCCCCGGAGCGTCGCGCGAGGGGTGTAGCACCACGGTGAAGGTGCCACCACGGCCGGTTCACCCGGCAGCGCCCGGCGATGCCCGGGGTCGGATCCCCGCAGGGGCTCTGACCCCATCCATCAGTTCCCCTCAGCAGCGCATCACTGCGCCAGGTAGCCACCGTCGATCGCGTAATAGGTGCCGGTCGCGAACGAGGCATCATCACTGGCCAGCCAGGCCACCAGCGCCGCCACTTCCTCCGGCGTACCCACGCGCTTGAGCGCATGGCGCCCTTCCAGCGTCGCGCGCACCTTGGCATCCATCTTTTCCAGCAGCGGCGTGGCGATGAAGCCCGGGCCGACCGCATTGATGCGGATGCCATCGCCGGCATGTTCCCACGCGGCGGTCTGGGTCAGGCCCACCACGCCATGCTTGGCTGCCACGTAGGCGGTCGAACCGGCATAGCCCACCTGGCCCAGGATCGAGGCCATGTTGATGATGCTGCCGCCCTTGCCCGCCGCGCGCATCGCCTGGATCTGCGCACGCTGGCACAGGAACACGCTGGTCAGGTTCACATCGACCACGCGCTTCCAGCCATCGACCGGATAGTCGCCACTGCTTGCAGCCGGGCCGCCGATGCCGGCGTTGTTCACCGCCACGTCGATGCCACCCAGCTCCTTTACCGTGCGCTGTACCGCCGCCTCCACCGCCGCTTCATCGGTCACGTCCAATGCGATACCGATGGCCTGCACGCCCTTCGCCTTCAGGCTCTGGACGGTGGCATCCACCGCGTCCTGTTTCAGGTCCCACACCGAGAGGCTGGCACCGGATGCAGCAAGCAGTTCCGCCACGGCCAGGCCGATGCCCGACACACCGCCGGTCACGATCGCGGTCTTGCCCTTGAGCTGGTAGTCGATCATCTGTGTTCTCCACGTGTTGGTCAGCATTGCGGAACGGATCCGCCTGCCGATGACGTTACGCCTGCGTGTGTTACGGACGTGCCATCTCCACACCGGTGCGGCACCCGCACGCTGCAACGATCCTTCCCATCGCTGCAACGCATTCGCCCCTATGCTCCAAGCCACACCTCTCCCCCAGTGGAACCTTCGATGAGCCCTGCCGCCGATCTGCTGTTCACGCCCACCCACCTTGGCGACATCGCCGTGGCCAACCGCATCGCCATGGCGCCGCTGACGCGCAACCGCGCCCTGCCCGACCGCGTGCCTTCGCCGCTGGCAATCACGTACTACCAGCAGCGTGCCAGCGCCGGCCTGATCATTGCCGAGGCAACGCAGATCAGCCCGCTCGGCCAGGGCTACCTCGACACCCCGGGTATCTACAGCGACGCGCAGGTGGCTGGATGGAAGCCGGTGACCGACGCGGTGCACGCCGCCGGTGGCCGCATCGTGCTGCAGCTCTGGCACGTCGGCCGCATCTCCCACACCAGCCTGCTGCCGGAAGGCGAAGTGCCGGTTGCACCGAGCGCGATCCGTGCCAATGGCAAGACCTTCACCGCCAATGGCTTCGAGGATGTGTCCGCGCCGCGTGCACTGGCCATTGAAGAGATCCCGGCGCTGATCGAGGACTACCGCACCGCCGCGCGCAACGCGATTGCCGCCGGCTTCGACGGCGTGGAAGTGCACGCCGCCAACGGCTACCTGATCGACCAGTTCCTGCGCGATGGCAGCAACCACCGCAGCGATGCCTACGGTGGCAGCATCGAGAACCGTACGCGCCTGCTGTTTGAAGTGGTCAGCGCGGTGGCCGAAGCCATCGGCGCGGCACGCACCGGTGTGCGCCTGTCGCCGGTCACGCCGGTCAACGATGCGCACGACAGCAATCCGCAGCCGCTTTTCGACCGCGCGGTGGAGCGCCTGGACGCGATTGAAGGCCTTGCCTTCATCCATGTCATCGAAGGTGCCACCGGCGGTGACCGTGACAACCTCGCCTTCGACTACGCCGGTCTGCGTGCGCGCTTCCGTGGCCCGTGGATTGCCAACAACGGCTACGACGCCGCGCGTGCCGAGCAGGCCGTAGCCAGCGGCTACGCCGACATGGTCGCGTTCGGGCGGCCCTTCATTGCCAACCCCGATCTGGTGGCGCGCCTGCGCAGTGGCGCCGCACTGGCCGACCTCGACCCCAGCACCCTGTATGGCGGCGGCGAACACGGCTACACCGACTACCCCGCACTGGGCGCGTAATCCATTGTCACCGGCCCGTCGCTGCGGCGGCGGGCCCGCGCTAGAATGTTCCTGCGAGCCGACGCCAGCACTCTCCTCCCCAGCTGAGCGGCCTCGCAATGTCCCGATATTTCACCTTTGCCGATTACCGTCGCTTCGGCGATCGGCACGGCTATGACTACCGCGCCGACCCGCGCGACCTGCGCGACGACCAATGGGTCGGTCGCGGCGAAATGCACGAACAGACCCTGCGCGGCGGCCTCAGCCTGATCGCCACCGATGTGTGCAACCGCGTGGGCTATACGGCCACTGCCGAGCAGCGGCCGGGCCTGTCGATCCGGATGATGCTTGATGGCCAGGTCGACGTGCAGGTGCCGCAGCGTGAGGCCTTCAGCCTGCGCGCCGGCACCGCGATGACCAGCCATCACCGTGAACCGGTCGAGATGCGCGGCGTGCATCCGGGCAGCGTGCGCCTACGTGGCGTGATCCTGCGCATTCCTGCGGAGTTCGATGTGGACCTGCTACAACAACCCGCGCTGCAGCAGGCACTGCAGGGCAGCGAGGTCGGCTGCCGCCACTGGGCCATTCCGCACACACTGGTGCCGGCGTTGTCGCAGCTGTTCGACAGCCCGTGGCAGGGCGATCTGGATGCACTGTGGCGCGAGGGCCTGGCCCTGCAGATCCTGGCGGTCGGCCTGCAGGCCGATGACCTGCACGGTGCAACCACCCGTGCGCTGCGTGCCGGGCAGCATGCGCGGCTGGAACGCGTGCGCGATTTCCTGCGCGAAGACCCCAGCCATGAGCACAGCCTTGTCGAACTGGCGCAGATCGCCTGCATGAGCCCCAGTTCGCTGCGCCGTCATTTCGTGCAGCAGTACGGCTGTTCGGTATTCGATTACCTGCACGAACAACGCATGCACCACGCCGAACAGGGCCTGCGCGAACGCGGCTGGAGCGTCGAGCAGGCCGCGGCCGCTACCGGCTACCGCCACCCGAGCAACTTCGCAGCGGCCTTCCGCAAGCGCTTCGGCCTGGTACCCAGCCGCTGGCGCACCGGGCCCTCGAAGGTGGGTTGAGCTGCGCTCTGGTGGGTGTCGACCGTTCTGGTGGGTTGGTCTCCGCTCCGGTGGGTGTCGACCGTTGGTCGACACGCTCTGGCTCGATCCACCCCCTGGTAGGTGTCGACCTTGGTCGACACTCTCTGGCTTGGCATGCCGGCCAGCGGCCGGCACTACCGCCGGGCATGGCCCGGCGCTACCGACATCGATCGATCCCCGCTCTGGTGGGTGTCGACCGTTGGTCGACACGCTCTGGCGTCGCCCGCCGCTGACAACGATCACAGCCGTGGGATTTGTCGCGTGTCCCCCTTGTCGCTTGCGACAGGCAACGCCACAGTGGTACGACTGATTGCAGGGAATCCACGTGAACCACCGGGATCGAGCCAAGCTGCCCAACCTTGTCCGCGCCATGCAAAGTCGATGGCTGCAGGAAGTGGGCGCACATGCTGACGACCTCGGCAAGCTGCAGGAGCACTGGGCCGGGGCAACGATTCCTGAGGAGTTCCTGCAGTTTCTGCGCTGGTCAGATGGCGGTCGCTGCGTATTCCCTCTTGGCTACCTCGACCTATGGCCAGTCGCCAGCATCATCACCCTCAACGACGATTACCTGATCCGTCGTTACCTTGAGGATGCCTTCATCGGCATTGGGACAGACGGAGGATCGACGCTGATCGCACTTGATCTTCGTCCACCCCTTCATGGACACGTAACTTCATTCGATCTTGGTAACCTGGATATCAGCCAAGGGAAACCGGTTGCGGAATCCATTGGCGACCTGTTCCAGCGACTCGACAACGGATTGCTGACGAGCGATAGCCTTCAGTCCTGAGCCGATCGATCACCGCTCTGGTAGGTGTCGACCTTGGTCGACACGCTTCTGCATGGCATGCCGGCCAGCGGCCGGCACTACCGCCGGGCAGGGCCCGGCGCTACCAACACCGCTCGATCCCTGCTCTGGTGGGTTTCGACCGTTGGTCGACACGCTCCTGCATGCACCACCAACCTCAATACACCGGCAGATCGATGTAACTGGCCTGCGCGGCGCTGTGCCACACCCGCTGCGTGGCCTTCTGGTAATCCCCCGGCTTGGCCAGGTAGATGTTCGGCACGTAGGTCTGCGGGTTGCGGTCGTACAGCGGGAACAGGCTGGACTGCACCTGCACCATCACCCGGTGCCCCTTCTGGAACACATGGTTGGCATTGGGCAGGTCGAAGCGATACGGCTGCACCTGGTTGGCCACCAGCGCCTTGGGCTCGCTGAAGCTCTCGCGGTAACGGCCGCGGAAGATCGCCAGCGAGACCGGCAGCTCATAACCACCCATTTCCGGCGACGAGGCATCCTGGTCCGGGTAGACGTCGATCAGCTTCACCACCCAGTCGCTGTCGGTGCCGCTGGTCGATGCCTGCAGGTGCACCGCCGGCGCGCCACCAATGCGCAGCGGCTCGCTCAGCGGCTCGGTGATGAAGGTCAGCACGTCAGGGCGACCATCGACGAAGCGCTGGTCCTTCACCAGCCAGGTGGTCCACATGTCACGATCGCCGAAGCGCACCGGACGCGGCACGAACGGCACCGGCTTGGCCGGGTCGGACACGTATTCCTCGAAGTCACCCTCGCCCGCCGCCGGCGCCTGGAAGGCCAGCTTGCCACCGGCACGCAGGTACAGCGGCTTACTGGCTGCGGTGCACTCCTTCTGGCAGCTGCGCGGCCAGCCCTGCAGGCGGTCCCAATGGTTTTCGCCGGTGTTGTAGATCAGCACCGGCGGCGTATCGGCCTTCGGCGCGCCGTCCACCAGGTACTGGTCGAAGAACGGCTTGAGCACGTCGCGGCGGAACTGCAGTGCGGTATCACCGTCGAACTTCAGCGCGCCCAGCGTGTCACCGGTGTAGTTCACCTGGCTGTGCCGCCACGGGCCCATCACCAGGTAATTGAGATTGTTGCCGGTGTCGCGCCCCTCCATCGCCTGGTAGGCATGGTTGGCGCCCCACATGTCCTCCTGGTCCCACAGGCCCTGCAGCCACATGGTCGGCACCTTCAGCGGCGTCTTCGCCATCACCGCGTCCAGCGCCTGGCCCTGCCAGAAGGCATCGTAGGCCGGGTGCTGCACCAGCTTCTTCCACCAGGTCAGCTGGTCCACGCCGGTGAAACGTGCGTAATCGCCAGCGGAACCGATGCGCAGGAAGGTGCTGTAGTCGTCGTAGCCGAGGCTGGGCAGCGGCGTGCCCTTGCCGCGCTTCTCGGTCTGCATCGCGAAGTAGTTGAAGTTGACCTGGCGGAACGCGCCGTAGTTGAGCCAGTCGTCACCCATCCAGCCATCGACCATCGGGCTTTCCGGTGCGGCAACCTTCAGCGCCGGATGCGGGTCGGTCAAGGCCATCACCACCGTGAAACCCTCATACGACGAGCCCAGCATGCCGACCTTGCCGTTGGTCTCCGGCACGTGTTTGACCAGCCAGTCGATGGTGTCCCACGCGTCGGTGGAATGGTCGACCTTGGTGTTGTTCAACGGCCCGCGCAGCGGCCGGGTCATCACGTAATCGCCTTCGGAACCGTACTTGCCGCGGATGTCCTGGAACACGCGGATGTAGCCGCCATCGACGAACACTTCATCGCCCTGCGGCAGCATGTCACGCATGCGCGGCGAATCGATGCGGCTGGCGCGGCCGGCCGCGTCGTAGGGCGTGCGGGTCAGCAGGATCGGCGCGTTGTGCGCGCCCTTGGGCACTACGATGACGGTGTACAGCTTGGTGCCATCGCGCATCGGCACCATCACCACGCGCTTGTCGTAGTCACGGCCGACATCGGGGGCCACGAAAGGCTTGCCGCTGATGTCCGGGGTCATCGGCGGGGTATCGGCGGCCAGCACGGTGCTGGACAGGCCAAGGGCGATCGCTACAACAACGGCACGCACACGCATGGAAACCCCTCCCGACAGGAAAGTCCCAAGCCTACTCCTGCCCTGTCCGGTGAAGTGTGTGCAGGCTTTGCGTTCTGCGCTCTTTGGGGGCAGGACTGATGGCACATGCCAGCCGGGACGGCACTGTCTGCCAGACGGTAGTGGGGGGGGGGGGGGGGGGGGCCGGGGGGCGGGGGCGGGGGGGGGGGGGGGTCGGGGGGGTGGTTGGCGGCGGGGGGGGGGGGGGGGGGGGGGGGTGGCCGCTCCGGTGGCGGCGGCGCCTCGGGGGGCTGGTGATGATCCGGCGCCTGCTCCGTCATGTGGTCGCGCCCTCGGTGCGGCGGGC
>NZ_JBRRCR010000133.1:0-7025 GCF_056759115.1 Stenotrophomonas sp. STEN087
GCGCGGGTGGGCCGCCGCGCGCCGCGCGGCCCGCCCCCCCCCCGCCCGCGCGCGCGGCTGCCCCCGCCCCCCCCCCCCCCCCCCACTACCGCGGGCATTCATCGCTACAATTGCCGCCGCACTCCGGCACGAAGACCCCTGCCCCTTGAACACCCCAGCATTGCTGGCCGCCAGCGGCCTGAGCTTCTCCCGCAATGACGAACCCGTGTTCGGCCCGCTGGACTTCCATGTGGATGCCGGCGAGGCCCTGCTGGTGCAGGGCGGCAATGGTGCCGGCAAGACTACCCTGCTGCGCGTGCTGGCCGGCCTGGCCCGCCCCGGCGCCGGCCAGGTGCGCATCGACGGCAAGCAGGCCAGCAACACCGAGCGCGCCCGT
The DNA here is from genome assembly GCF_056759115.1 of Stenotrophomonas sp. STEN087. Lineage (NCBI taxonomy): Bacteria > Pseudomonadati > Pseudomonadota > Gammaproteobacteria > Lysobacterales > Lysobacteraceae > Stenotrophomonas > Stenotrophomonas sp. STEN087. The sequence goes on from NZ_JBRRCR010000133.1 coordinate 377, forward strand.
TATGTCGCCTACCTCAGCCACCTGCCCGCGCTGAAGCCGGACCTGGACACGCTGGAGAACCTGCACTTCCTCTGCGGCCTGCACGGCCGCCGGGCCAAGCAGATGCCCGGCAGCGCGCTGGCCATCGTCGGCCTGGCCGGTTATGAGGACACGCTGGTGCGGCACCTGTCGGCCGGGCAGAAAAGGCGCCTGGCGCTGGCCCGCATCTGGCTGTCGCCGGCACCACTGTGGCTGCTCGACGAACCCTACGCCAACCTCGATCTGGATGGCATCAACCTGGTCAACCGGATGATTTCAGCGCATCTGCGCGGCGGCGGTGCCGCTCTGGTCACCACCCACGGCGCCTATGCTGCACCGCCGGTGCGCACGCGCCTGCTGGAACTGCGCGTGCCCGGGCAACCGGCCGCGACCGTGCCCGGAGGTGCCGCATGATCGCCCCGGGTACCGAACCGGGCCTGTGGCAGACCGCCCGCGCCCTGCTCTCGCGCGACCTGCGCCTGCTCTGGCGCCGCCGTGGCGATGCGCTGCAGCCGGTGCTGTTCGCCCTGCTGGTGGTGGTGCTGTTTGCGCTGGCGCAGGGCCGCGACCCGCAGCCGCTGGCGGCCACCGCCGGTGCCGTGCTGTGGCTGGCGGTACTGCTGGCCGGGCAGCTGGCGCTGGATTCGCTGTTCCGTTCCGATGCCGAGGATGGATCGCTGGAACAATGGCTGCTGGCGCCGGTACCACTGGCCTGGCTGGTGCTGGTGCGCGTGCTGCTGCACTGGGCCACCACCGCGCTGCCGCTGATCGTGGTCAGCCCGCTGCTGGCGGAAATGCTGCATCTGCCACATGACCAACTGCCGATGTTGCTGGCATCGTTGCTGCTGGGAACACCGGTGCTGAGCCTGATCGGTGGCGTGGTCGCCGCGCTGACCGTGGGCATCCGGCGCTCTGGTATTCTCGTGGCGTTGCTGTCGTTGCCGCTGTACGTACCGGTGCTGGTGTTCGGTGCGGGCAGCCTGGCGGCGGCCAGCCGCGGGCAGGATCCGGTCGGTGCGCTGCTGATGCTGGGCGCAGGACTGGTGGTCGCCCTGCTGCTGGCACCGCTGGCGACGGCTGCGGCCATCCGTATTTCCCTGAGTTGAACGGGCAGAGAGCCAATCCACCCCTGCTGGATAGCCGTCACGCATGAATCCGATCGTCCGCTGGTTCCATCAACTCGGTTCGCCGCCCACCTTCGATCGTTTCGCTGCCCGCTGGTCGCGTGTGTTCTACATCGCCGCGCTGCCGGTGCTGCTGGTCGGCCTGTGGCAGGCCCTCCTGGTGGTGCCGCCGGAAGCACGCCAGCTGGACAGCTTCCGCATCCTCTACATCCACGTGCCCAGCGCCTGGATGAGCCTGTTCGTGTTCGCGCTGATGGCCCTGTACGCCGCCATCGCGCTGATCTGGCGCATCAAGATCTGCGAGATCCTGGCCATGGCCTGCGCGCCGATGGGCGCCGGCTTCACCCTCATCACCCTGCTCACCGGCAGCATCTGGGGCAAGGGCACCTGGGGCACCTGGTGGGACTGGGACCCGCGCATGACCAGCGAACTGGTCCTGCTGTTCCTGTACCTGGGCGTCATCGGCCTGTACCACGCCATCGAGGACCGTCGCAGCGCCGCGCGCGCGGCCGGCCTGCTGGCCATCGTCGGCGTCAGCCTGCTGCCGGTCATCCGCTATTCGGTGGACTGGTGGGGCGGCCTGCACCAGCGCCAGTCGATCAGCGTGTTCGGTGAATCAGCGATCAGCAGCGCGATGATCGCGCCGCTGTGGTGGATGGTGATCGGCACCAAGTTCTGGTTCGCCGGCTCGGTACTGGCCAAGGCACGCGCCGACAATCTCGACCGCGAGGCCGGCAAGGCCTGGGTCGGCGCGCGCGTGGAGGAGACCCCGCGATGACCCACCTGCCCTTCGTGATCGGCGCCTATGCGGTGTTCGTGCTGGTGCTGCTGGCCGATGCCATCGGATCGTGGCTGCGCCTGCGCGCCGCGCGCCGCCAGGCGCAGTCGCGCCAGCAACGGCAGCAGGCACGGCAGAGCGCGCAGCAGGCCGCGCCGGTGCTGTCGGCGGAGCTGGAACGATGACCCCGCTGCAGCGCCGCCGCATGGCCTGGGTGCTGCTGGCGCTGCTCGCCTCCGGCCTGGCCACCGCACTGGTGGCGATGGCGCTGGAGCGCAACATCGCCTACCTCTACACGCCGTCGGAAGTGCTGCGCGGCGACGTCGATGCGCAGACCCGCTTCCGCCTCGGCGGCATGGTGGTCAAGGGCTCGTTCAACCGCCCGGTGGGCTCGCTCGATGCCCGCTTCGAGGTCACCGATGGCGATGCGCAGCTGGCCGTGCTGACCTCGCGCATCCTGCCGGACATGTTTGCCGAAGGCACCGCCGTGGTCGCCAGCGGGCGCCTGCAGGACGGCGTGTTCGTCGCCGATGAAGTGCTGGCCAAGCACGATGAGAAGTACGTGCCGAAGGAAGTGGCCGACAAGATGGGCGACGCCCATCGCAAGCACGACGTGCCGGTACCGGCCACCGAGGTGCGCTGAGTGCTGCCCGGCGTGTTGCCTGAACTCGGCCAGATCCTGCTGCTGTGCGCGTTGCTGGCCTCGCTGCTGCAGGCCGGCCTGCCGCTGGTAGGCGCGCAGCGCGGCAACGAGGCGTGGATGGCGGTGGCCCGACCGGCCGCCTTCGCCCAGCTGCTGCTGGTGGCCGGCGCGTTCGCGGTGCTGACCGCTGCCTTCGTGCAGCAGGATTTCTCGGTGCGCTACGTCGCCGAGAATTCCAATTCACTGCTGCCGATGATCTACCGCTACTCGGCGGTCTGGGGCGCGCACGAAGGCTCGCTGTTGATGTGGGCGCTGGTGCTGGCGCTGTGGACCGGTGCGGTGGCGCTGTTCTCGCGGCACCTGCCCGCGCCGGTGCAGGCGCGCGTGCTGGCGGTGATGGGCATGGTCAGCGTCGGCTTCCTCGCCTTCCTGATCTTCACTTCCAACCCGTTCCTGCGCCTGAACCCGGCACCGCTGGAAGGCCGCGATCTCAATCCGCTGCTGCAGGACCCGGGCCTGATCATCCACCCGCCGATGCTGTACCTGGGCTACGTGGGTTTCGCGGTGCCGTTCGCCTTCGCCGTGGCCGCCCTGCTGGAAGGCCGCGTGGATGCGCGCTGGCTGCGCTGGACCCGGCCGTGGACCAACGTGGCCTGGGGCTTCCTGACCCTGGGCATCGCGCTGGGCAGCTGGTGGGCCTACTACGAGCTTGGCTGGGGCGGCTGGTGGTTCTGGGACCCGGTGGAAAATGCCAGCTTCATGCCGTGGCTGGTCGGTGCGGCGCTGATCCACTCGCAGGCCGTCACTGAAAAGCGCGGCACCTTCGGCAGCTGGACCCTGCTGCTGGCCATCGCGGCCTTCGCGCTGTCGCTGCTGGGCACGTTCCTGGTGCGCTCGGGCGTTCTGACCAGCGTGCATTCGTTCGCCGCCGATCCCTCGCGTGGCCTGTTCATCCTGGTGTTCCTGTCGCTGCTGGTCGGTGGCAGCCTGCTGCTGTACGTGCTGCGTGCCAGCGGCCTCAGCGTGGAAGCCGATGACCCGCGCCGCGGCTTCACCGCCACCTCGCGCGAAACCCTGCTGCTGGCCAACAACCTGCTGCTGGCCACCGCCTGCGCGATGGTGCTGCTGGGCACGCTGTATCCGTTGCTGGCCGACGCGCTGTCACTGGGCAAGATCTCGGTCGGCCCGCCCTATTTCGGCAGCCTGTTCCTGCTGCTGATGGCACCGATGGTGCTGCTGCTGCCGTTCGGCCCGCTGGTGAAGTGGCAGCGTGATCAGCCGTCGCGCGCGTTCGCCCTGCTGGCGCCGTGGCTGGGCCTGGCCGTGCTGCTGGGCGGTCTGGCCTGGTGGCAGGCCCCGCAGAACGGCTGGAAGGCCGGCCTCGGCGTGGCGGCGGCGGCCTGGGTCGGGCTTGGCACCGCGCGCTTCGTCTGGCAGCGCCTGCGTGGCAATGGCCGCTTCACCGGCGAAATGCTCGGCATGATCGTCGCCCATGCCGGCGTCGCCGTGTTCCTGGCCGGCGCGCTGCTGGTGGAAGCCTTGAACGTGCAGCGCGAAGTCGCGCTGGCACCGGGGCAGCAGGTGGTGGTCGGCCGCCATGAAGTGCGCTTTGAAGGCGTGGACCATCGCGAGGGCCCCAACTTCACCGCCGACCGCGGCCATCTGCTCGTGTTCCGCGACGGTCGTGAGCTGGCCCTGCTGCATCCGGAAAAGCGCCAGTACGCCAGCGGCGGCCAGGTGATGACCGAGGCCGGCATCAATGCACGCCTGAGCGGTGATGTCTACGTGGCATTGGGCGAGCCGCTGGGCAACAATGCATGGGCGGTACGGGTGCACATCAAGCCGTTCGTGCGCTGGATCTGGCTGGGCGCGCTGCTGATGGCCCTGGGCGGATTCATCACCGCCGCTGATCGCCGTTTCCGTCGTCCGTAGGAGTTTCCATGTCCGAGTCCCCCGCCCCGCGCCCGTCCCGCCCGCTGCCGCCGGTAGCCATCGTGATCGGCGTGCTGTTCTTCTTCGGCCTGCTCGGGCTGATGGTCTACGGGGTGATGAAATCGGGCGACCCGCAGCGCGACGTGCTGCCCTCGGCGCTGATCGACAGGCCGGCACCGGCCTTCGCCCTGCCGGTGCTGCACGACCCGAGCATGACCGTGCGCAGCGAAGAACTGCGCGGTGCGCCTTACCTGTTGAACGTGTGGGGCAGCTGGTGCGCGGCCTGCCGCGAGGAACACCCGGTGCTGACCCGCTTTGCCGAGAGCAAGCGCGTGCGCGTGATCGGCTACAACTGGAAGGATGAACCCACCGATGCGCTGCACTGGCTGGAAACGCTGGGCAACCCGTTCATGGTGGTGCTGAGCGATGTCGAAGGCCGCACCGCCATCGACTGGGGCGTGACTGCTGCGCCGGAGACCTTCCTGGTCGACGGCAGCGGCATCGTGCGCTGGAAGTACAGCGGCGCGATGACCCAGCAGGTGGTCGACGAGAAGCTGATCCCGGCGCTGCAGAAGTTCGAGAAGGCCCAGGGCAATGCCGATGCCGGCCTGCACGGTAATCCGTAAGCCGCTGCACTGGCTGCTGCTTGCGCTGCTGATGGCGGCAGCGCTGCCCGCGCCTGCCCAGCAGCCGCTGCACGACCCGCGTCCGCTCGCCTTCCGCGACGCGGCTGAAGAAGCCCGATTCCATGCCCTGGCCGCGCAGCTGCGCTGCGTGCAGTGCCAGAACCAGTCGCTGGCCGATTCCAACGCACAGATTGCCCAGGACCTGCGCCGCGAGGTGCTGCAGCTGATGCAGCAGGGCCACGACGACGCACAGATCAAGCAGTTCCTGGTCGCCCGCTACGGCGAGTTCGTGCTGTACCAGCCGCCGCTGCAGCCGGGCACCTGGCTGCTGTGGGGCGGCCCGCTGCTGCTGCTCGGCGCCGGTGGTGTGGTGGTGCTGGGCATCGTCCGCCGCCGCGGCCGCAACGTGGCGCCTGCAGCGGACGCCGGCAACGCCGACGATGGAGAGGGCTGGTGAGCACTGTCCTGCCCGTGCTGGCTGCGCTGGTCGCCGCACTGATGGCGGCGCTGGTGCTGTGGCCGCTGCGTCGGCATGGCCGCCGCGGCTTCGTGCTGGGCGTGCTGGCGCTGGGCGTGGCCGGCGCCTGCCTGTACCTGCTGGTGGGCGACCCGCGTGCGGCGCAGGTGCAGCCGGCACCGTCGGTCACCACCCTGCGTGATGGAGTGAAGGCCCTGCAGCAGGCACTGCAGCGTGACCCGCAGCGCGCCGATGGCTGGGCACTGCTGGGCCGCTCGCAGGCCGAACTGGGCGATACCCGCGCCGCCGCCGAGGCCTTCGCCCGCGCCGTGGCCCTGGCCCCGGATGATGCCGGCGTACTGGTGGAAGCCGCGCAGGCGCGCGCCCAGGCCGATGCCGGCAAGCAATTCGATGACACCGCGATGGACTGGCTGCAGCAGGCCCGTCGCCTGGCACCCGACGCCGAGCGTGCCAGCTGGCTGCTGGGCATCGCCCTGCGCCAGCGCGGCCGCAATGCCGAGGCGGCCGATGTCTGGAGCAGCCTGCTGCCGCGCGTGGAGCCCGGTGCCGCGCAGGCGCTGCAGGCGCAGATCGCGGTCGCCCGCGAAGCGGCCGGACAGGCCGCGGACGCACCGGTCGCGGATGCGCCCGCCCTGCTGCAGGTGCGCGTGCAGCTGCCCGCCTCGTTGAAGCAGGCTGATTGGCCGGCCAGCACCCAGGTGTTCGTGCTCGCCCGTGCCGTCGGCGGCCCGCCGATGCCGGTGGCTGCACGCAGGTTGCCGCTGGCCGGTTTCCCGGCCACGGTCGGCCTCGGTGACGGCGACAGCCCGATGCCGACCGCACCGCTGTCGGCGCATGCCGAAGTGGAAGTACTGGCACGCATTTCGCGCAGTGGCAGCGCCAACCGCAGCGACGGCGACCTGCAGAGCGACGTGGTGCGGGTGGCGTTGCCGCATGACGGCGTGGTGGAGCTGCGGTTCCCGTAGATCGCGCACCGCTGCGCTCGCCGGGGCGGGAGCGCGGGGCCCACCCGGGCCCCCAACCGGCAGCGCCAGCCCCACGCCGCGGCCG
>NZ_JBRRCR010000134.1:0-6970 GCF_056759115.1 Stenotrophomonas sp. STEN087
TCCGACCCCGTGCCGACCCACGGTCGGCACCCCCCCTCAGCAGCCGGTTCCACCCGCGCGCGGGAAACTGTGGCAGGCGGGGGGGGGCCGGGTGCGGGGGGGTGAGCGGCCGGGGCCCGGGGCATGCCTCGGGCGGGTTGGGCAGGACGCCCAACCCCGGTCTTGCCGTGTGCGCAGGACAGCGCACACGAGCAAGCGCGACCAAGCCCCCATGGGTGAGGGCGCTTTGCTTGCGAAGCACTGCTTCGCAAGCGCCCGAACGCACAGCCGCCAGCGGCTGGGCCGGACTGGGGGTTTACGGCGTCCCCCTCAACCGGCCCCACCCCGCCAACCCACGGATAGCCCGCTGTTGCTGTTGACGTTGCAGTTGCTGTTGCCGGCCAGCGGCCGGCACTACCGGGCGTTACGCCGCGATCCGCAGGATCGGCTTCAGGGTGATCCCGCGCGTGCTGTCCTCGGCCGCCTGGTTGATCTGCTCCAGCGGATAGAACTTCACCAGCTTGTCGAACGGGAAGCGCCCCTGCAGGAACAGCGTCACCAGCTGCGGAATGAACACCTGCGGCACGCTGTCACCTTCGACGATGCCGCGGATGCTGCGACCACCCAGCAGCAGGTTGTTCACATCGAAACTGGCCGTGGTGCCCAGCTTCGGCGCACCCACCACGCCCATCATGCCCAGCCCGCCCAGCGCCTCGATGCCGGCCGACAGCACTTCCGGGCGACCGGTAGATTCCAGGGCAAAATCGGCGCCGCCACCGGTGATCGCACGCACCGCTTCAACCACGTCGGTCTCGCGGCTGTTGACCACGTGGGTAGCGCCCAGCTCCAGTGCAAGCTCCAGGCGCGACGGCACCACATCGATGGCGATGATGGTGGTGGCACCGGCCACCTTGGCCGCCATCACCGCACTCAGGCCCACCGCGCCGGCACCGTAGCTGGCGAAGCTGCTGCCCGAGCGCACCTTCAGCGAATTGAGCACCGCACCGGCACCGGTCTGGATGCCGCAGCCCAGCGGGCCCAGCAGTTCCAGCGGCGCATCGTCGGGCACCTTGATCGCGTTGATCTCGCGCGCGATGGCGAAGGTGGCGAACGAGGACTGCGCGAAGAAATGATCGTGCAGCGGCTGGCCCTGCGCATCGGTGATGGCGGTATGGCCGTGGCCATCGTCGCCGCCGAAGTTGAGCCCGAAGAAATCCTTGCAGTAGGCACCGTGGCCGCCGCGGCAGGGATTGCAGTGGCCGCAGGCGCCGTAGGTCAGCACCACGTGGTCACCCACCTTCAGGTCGCGCACGTTCGGGCCCACGGCTTCGACGATGCCGGCGCCTTCATGGCCGAGCACCGCCGGCAACGGCACCGGGTAGTACTGGTCGCGCACGATCAGGTCGGTGTGGCAGAGGCCGGTGGCCACCACCTTCACCAGTACCTCGTCGTCCTGCGGGCCGCGCAGCTGCGCCTGCTCGATGACGAAAGGCTGTTCCTTGCCGCGGACCACGGCGGCGGTGATCTCACGCGTTGCGGTGTTGTCGTTCATCGTGATGGTTCCTTCGATCAGATCGGATAGGCGGGCGCTTCGCCCTTGACGGTCAGCCACTGCCACTGGGTGAACTCTTCCCAGTTGGCCGGGCCGCCGATGCTGGTGCCGTTGCCGGACGCACCGACGCCGCCGAAGGGATTGATCACTTCGTCGTTCACCGTCTGGTCGTTGATGTGCAGCAGGCCGGTGCGCAGGCGTTCGCCGAGCTTCAGCGCGCGGCCGACGTTGCTGGACACGATGGCCATCGACAGACCGTATTCGCTGTCGTTGGCCAGCTGCACGGCCTGGTCGTCATCATCGAACGGCACCACCACGGCCACCGGCGCGAAGATTTCCTCGTTGAATGCCGGGTTGTCGGCAGCCACGTTGCCGAGCACGGTGGGCGCGAAGAACAGGTCCTGGTGCGTGCCGCCGGCTTCCAGGGTGGCGCCGGCCTTGACCGCGTCGGCCACCACGCGGGCGGCGTGGTCGCGCTGGGTGGCGTTGATCAGCGGTCCGATCGCCACGTCTTCGCGTGCCGGGTCGCCGACCTTCAGCGACTTCGCCTTGGCCACCAGCTTTTCCAGGAACGCAGCGTGGATCTTTTTGTGCACCAGCACGCGGCCGGTGGCCATGCAGATCTGGCCCTGGTGCAGGTACACGCCCCAGGCAGTGTTGGCGACGGCCAGGTCGAGGTCGGCATCGTCGAGGATGATCAGCGAGTTCTTGCCGCCCAGTTCCAGCGAGACCTTCTTCAGGTACTTGCCGGCCGCTTCGCCGACCTTGCGTCCTGCAGCGGTGGAACCGGTGAACTGGATCATCGCCACGTGCGGATCGCTGGTCAGCGCGGCACCGGCGGCGCCGTCACCGGGCAGCATGTGCAGCACGCCGGCCGGCAGCCCGGCCTGTTCGAACAGGCGGGCGATGACCGCGCCACCGCACACCGCGGTGCGCGGGTCGGGTTTGAGCACCACGGCATTGCCGAGCGCGATGGCCGGTGCCACCGCACGCATGGCCAGGTACAGCGGGAAATTGAACGGTGAGATGACCCCGACCACGCCCAGCGGACGGCGCCGGGCCAGATTCAACCGGCCCGGTTCGGAGGGCAGGATTTCACCAGTGCTGCGCGAGGGCAGCGCGGCGGCTTCGTGCAGCGCCTTGATGGTCACCTTGGCCTCGAAGCCGGCCTTGAGGCGGGTCGAGCCGCTTTCGCGCACCAGCCAGTCCACCAGGGTGTCGATGTTGTCTTCGGCCAGGCGCGCGGCCTGGCGCAGCACCTGCGCACGCTGTTCATAGGGGGCGGCGGCCCAGCCCTGCTGGGCCTGCGCGGCGGCGGCAGCCGAGGTGGCGACCTGGGCGGCGTCGGCCAGGCCGACCTCGCCGAGGGTCTGGCCGGTGGCCGGTTCGATCACCGGCTGGCGCTGGCTGGCGGCCTGCCACTGGCCGTCGAAGAAGGCGCCGGACCAGAGTTCGTCCGGCAGCCACGGGGAAGATGCAGTCATGAGGTGTCCTCCTGTGTCGTGCGTCCATTGCACGCCTGGCCCGCCGCGCAGGCAATCGGCCATCGGTGCGATCTCGGCAAGGGCTTGAATGGAGGGGACTTTCCAGCATCACCACTGTCCAGTGCGTGGACAGTGAACGGCGCGGCCGCGGGCGACTGCCTACAATGGCGGCCCCCGCCAGCCGAAGCGCCCGCCATGACCGACCCCGCCCTGCCCACCGACGACCCGATCGCCGCCACCCGCCTGTGGCTGGAGCGCATCGTGATCGGCCTGAACCTGTGCCCGTTCGCCAAGGCCGTGTACGTGAAGGACCAGGTCCGCTTCGTGCTCAGCGATGCGACCACGCCCGAGGCGCTGGTTGAACAGCTGGCCGAGGAACTGGTGCTGCTGCGCGACACCCCGGCCGAGCAGATCGACACCACCCTGATCGTGCATCCGCAGGTGCTGACCGATTTCCTCGACTACAACGACTTCCTCGACAACGCCGACGCCGCCATCGAGGCGCTGGACCTGCAGGGCATCCTGCAGGTGGCCAGCTTCCACCCGGACTACCAGTTCGATGGCGTGGCCGCCGACGATGCCAGCAACTACACCAACCGCGCACCCTTCCCCACCCTGCACCTGCTGCGCGAGGAAAGTGTGGAACGCGCGGTGGACGCCTTCCCGGACCCGGACGTGATCGTCGAACGCAACATCCAGACCCTGGACCGCATCGGCGTTGCCGGCTGGCACCGCCGCCTGCGCGGGGAAGACCTGTCGTGAGCGCGGTTCCGCCCATCGCCGCATGGCCGGCAGCACCGCTGCAGGGCAAGGTGGTGCTGGTCACCGGCGGTGCCAACGGCATCGGCCGCGGCGTGGCGCAGGCCGTGCTGGGCGCCGGTGGCCGCGTGCTGATCGGCGACCTGGACGTGGAAGCAGGCCAGGCCTGCCTGGACGAATGGCAGCGTGGCGATGATGCCGCGTTCCAGCGCCTGGACATCGCCGACGAAGCCAGCGTGCGCGACTTCATCGGCGCGGCGCAGCAGCGTTTCGGCCGCATCGATGGCCTGGTCAACAACGCCGGTATCGCCGGCCCGCACGGCACCGTGCTGCAGGACATGGAATGGGACGAGTGGCAGCGACGGCTGTCCTCGCTGCATGGCGCGTTCCTGTGCAGCAAGCATGCGCTGCCGGCACTGAAGGCCAGCGCGGCCGGTTCGATCATCAACGTCGCCTCCACCCGCGCGTGGCAGTCGGAAGCCAACAGCGAGGCCTATGCCGCCGCCAAGGGCGGGCTGGTGGCCTTCACCCACGCGCTGGCGATCAGTGCCGGCCCGGCGGTACGCGTGAACAGCATCAGCCCCGGCTGGATCGGCACCACCGCCTGGCAGGCTCCTTCGCGGCGGCATGCGCCGGAGTATTCGGCCAGCGACCACGGCCAGCACCCGGTCGGGCACGTGGGCGAGCCCGAAGACATCGGCGCACTGGCGGTGTACCTGCTGTCGTCGCTGTCCGGTTTCAGCACCGGGCAGGATTTCATCGTCGACGGCGGCATGACGCGGAAGATGATCTACGCCGATTGAGCGATGTACGGTAGCGCCGGGCCATGCCCGGCGGCTCTTGTTGCCGCGCCGCGCTGCGCGCTCGCCGGGCATGGCCCAGCGCTACTGGTATGCACCGCGTTCTTTCGTTTACGCCATGCCCGAATGGCGCAGCAACGCGTCGATCTGCGGCGCGCGGCCGCGAAACGCCTTGAAGTTCTCCGCCGCCGGACGGCTGCCACCGCGCGAGAGGATTTCGTCGCGGAAGCGCGCACCGGTTTCAGCCAGCGCCTGCGGGGCTTCTTCGAACGCCGCATAGGCATCGGCGCTGAGCACCTCGGCCCACTTGTAGCTGTAGTAACCGGCCGCGTAACCACCCGCGAAGATGTGGCTGAACTGGTGCGGGAAGCGATTCCAGGCCGGCGGATGGTTCACCGCCACTTCGCTGCGTACGCGGTCCAGCAACGCCAGCACGCTGTCCTGCGCCGGTTCGAACTGGCTGTGGATCAGCATGTCGAACAGGCCGAATTCCAGCTGGCGCACGGTAGCCATGCCGCTGTGGAAATTGCGCGCCGCCAGCATGCGCTCGTACAGCGCGCGCGGCAGCGGCTCGCCCGTGTCCACGTGCGCGGTCATGCCCTGCAGGTGGTCCCATTCCCAGCAGAAGTTCTCCATGAACTGGCTGGGCAGCTCCACCGCATCCCACTCCACGCCGTTGATGCCGGCCACGCCGAGTTCGCCGATGCGCGTCAGCAGCTGGTGCAGGCCGTGGCCCATTTCATGGAACAGCGTGGTCACTTCGTTATGGCTGAAGGTGGCCGGCTTGCCGTTGGCACCGCGGCCGAAGTTGCACACCAGATAGACCAGCGGCGTCTGCACGCTGCCATCGGCGCGCTCGCGACGGTTGCGGCAATCATCCATCCACGCGCCACCTCGCTTGCCTTCGCGTGCATACAGGTCCAGGTAGAACTGGCCGACCAACGCACCCTGCGCATCGACCAGGCGGAAGAAGCGCACGTCCTCGTGCCACACCGGCGCGCTGTCTTCCTGCACACGCAGGCCGTACAGCTGCTCGATCACCGAGAACAGGCCGCCGAGCACCTTCGGCTCGGTGAAGTACTGCTTCACTTCCTGCTCGGAATAGCTGTAGCGCGCCTGCTTCAGGCGGTCGGCGGCGAACGCCAGGTCCCAGGCCTGCAGGCTGTCGATGCCCAGCTGGTCACGGGCGAACTGTTCCAGCTCGGTGCGATCCTTGCCGGCGAACGGCTTGGCACGCACGGCCAGGTCACGCAGGAAGGCGAGCACTTCGGCCGGGTCCTGCGCCATCTTGGTGGCCACCGAATAATCGGCGTAGGAGGCAAAACCCAGCAGCGCGGCCAGTTCGGCGCGCAGGGCGAGGATGCGGTCGATGTTGCCGCCGTTGTCCAGCGCTTCATCGCCGAATTCGGACGCACGCTGTGCGCTGGCGCGGTACAGGATCTCGCGCAGGTCGCGGTCTTCGCCCCAGGTCTGCACCGGCAGGTAGCACGGCATCTGCAGGGTCAGTTTCCAGCCGGGCTTGCCGTCCTTTTCAGCGGCGGCGCGGGCAGCGGCCTTGACGTCGTCCGGCACGCCGGCCAGCCGCGCTTCGTCTTCCACGATCAGCGACCAGGCATCGGTGGCGTCGAGCACGTTCTGCGAGAACTTCGCCGACAGCGCCGACAGCTCTTCCTTGATCGCGGCGAAACGCTGCTGGGCGTCGGCGTCGAGTTCGGCACCACCCAGGCGGAAATCACGCAGGGTGTTGTCCAGCACCTTGCGCCGGGCCTCGTCGAAGCTGGCCGCTTCCGGGCTGGCGGCCAGCACCTGGTACTGGCGGTACAGCGCCAGGTTCTGGCCCAGCGCGCTGGCGAAGCGGGTCACCCGCGGCAGGTTGCTGTTGTAGGCCTCGCGCAGCTCGGGGGTGTTGACCACGCCCTGCAGGTGGCCGACCAGGCCCCAGGCGCGCCACAGGCGTTCGGTGGCATCGTCCAGCGGGGTCACGAAGGTCTCCCAGCACACCGGCTGCACCTGCTCGGCCGTTTTGACGGCTGCTTCGGCGTCGGCCAGCAGCACATCCAGCGCCGGCGCCACGTGCTCGGGGCGGATCGCCTCGAAGGGCGGCAGGCCGGAAGCATCGAGCAGGGGGTTGGCAACGGTCACGGCAGATCTCCAGGAAACGGACCCGGCAGGCGGGCATCCCTGTCCATATGGCGCTGGCCGGGCCGCCAGACAAGGGGGAGGCATCGCAGGGCCTGCGGCCCTGCACCCGCTGGAGCAGGAGCAACATCAACGGCGACAGCAGCGTTACAGGTTTGGCGGGGGGGGGGGGGGGGTCGCGGGGCGCGGCCCTATGCCCCCCCGTAGCGGGCGGGGGCCCCCCCCGCCGCGCCCCCCCCCGCCCCCCCCCCCCCCCC
>NZ_JBRRCR010000135.1:0-6833 GCF_056759115.1 Stenotrophomonas sp. STEN087
GGGGGGGGCGGGGGGGGGGGGGGGCGGGGGGGGGGGGGGGCGGGGGGGGCGGGGGCGGGGCGGGCGCCCGGGGGGGCCCGCGGGGGGGGGGGGCGGGGGGTCCGCGGGCCGGCGGGCGCGGGGGGCGCGGGGCCCCCCCCCGGGCGAACGCGGGGTTACGACTCCAGCAGCTCCATCCACGCGGCTTCGGCTTTTTCCAGCTGCGCGGCAGTGGTTTCGCGGTCGCGGCCGAGCACGGCCATGCGGGTGGCATCGGCGTAGTTGGCCGGGTCGGCCAGCTGGCGGTCCAGCTCGGCCAGGCTGTTTTCCAGCTCGGAGACCTTGGTTTCGGCCGCCGCCAGCTTGTGCGGGTTGGCCGGCTTCTTCTGCACCACCTGCGCCACCGGGGCGGTCTTGACCACCACCGGCTCTTCCACCTGTTCCATGCGCGCCTTGGTGCCCTGCGCCTGCGGACGCGTACGCAGCCAGGCGGCGTAGGCATCGAGGTCGCCGTCGAACGGCTCGACCACGCCATCGGCCACGCGCCAGAAGGTGTCGCAGACCAGGCCGATCAGATGGCGGTCATGCGAGACCATCACGATCGCACCGTCGAAATCAGCCAGCGCTTCGGCCAGCGCTTCGCGCATTTCCAGGTCAAGGTGGTTGGTCGGTTCGTCGAGCAGCAGCACGTTCGGCTGCTGCCAGGCGATCAGCGCCAGCGCCAGGCGCGCTCGCTCGCCACCGGAGAAGCCATCGACCGGTTCGAACGCACGGTCACCGGGGAAATTCCACTTGCCGAGGAAATCGCGGAACGACTGGTTCGGCGCATCCGGGGCGATCTCGCGGAAGTGCTCCATCGGCGACTGGCCTTCGTGCAGCGATTCCACTGTGTGCTGGGCGAAGTAGCCGATCTTCAGGTCCGGGTGCGCCGAGCGCTCGCCGGCAATCGGCATCAACTCGCCCACCAGGGTCTTCACCAGGGTGGTCTTACCGGCACCGTTGGGGCCGAGCAGGCCGATACGCTGGCCAGCTTCCAGGCCGAAGCCGACGTTGTGCAGGATCACCGCATCGGCGCCGTAGCCGGCCTCGACGTGGTTCAGGCGGATCAGCGAGAACGGCAGCTTGGCCGGCGGCGCGAACTCGATGCGGAACTCGCGCTCGGCACGCACCGCTTCGGTCCCGGCCAGCTTGGCCAGGCGCTTCATGCGGCTCTGTGCCTGCGCGGCCTTGCTGGCCTGCGCCTTGAAGCGGTCGATGAAGCTCTGCAGGTGGGCGCGCTCGGCCTGTTCCTTCTCGTGCGCGATCTGCTGCTGGCGCAGCTGTTCGGCGCGCTGGCGCTCGAAATCGGTGTAGCCGCCCGGGTAGAGCTTGGCGCCGCCACCGTGCAGGTGCAGGGTGTGGGTGGCCACGTTGTCGAGGAACTCGCGGTCATGCGAGATCAGCAGCAGGGTGCCCGGGTACTTCAGCAGCCACTGTTCCAGCCAGTACACCGCGTCCAGGTCGAGGTGGTTGGTCGGTTCGTCGAGCAGCAGCAGGTCGCTGGGCATCATCAGTGCGCGCGCCAGATTCAGGCGCACGCGCCAGCCGCCGGAGAACGAGGACACCGCGCGGTGGTGGGTTTCGGCCGGGAAGCCCAGGCCGTGCAGCAGCTTGCCGGCGCGCGCTTCGGCGTCGTAGGCGTTCAGCTCGGCCATGCGCGTATGCGCCTCGGCCACGGCTTCCCAGTCCTCGCGGGCGGTGGCATCGGCCTCGGCGGCCAGCACCGCGGCCACCTCGGTATCACCGCCCAGCACGAAGCTCAGCGCCGGGTCGGGCAGCGACGGGGTTTCCTGGGCGACGCTGGCGATCCGCACCTTGCCGGGCAGGTCGACGTCGCCCTTGTCCGCCTCCAGCTCGCCCTTCACCGCCGCGAACAGGCTGGACTTGCCAGCACCGTTGCGGCCGACCACACCCACCCGGTAACCGGCGTGCAGGGTCAGGTCGACATTGGACAACAGCAGCCGCTCGCCACGGCGCAAGGCGAAATTACGAAGCGAAATCATGGGGGAAGGCGTCCATATAACCGAATGGAATGTGCTGGTGAGCACTGTTCCTGCGACGCAATTCTAGCGTTAACGAATACTTGACGCGCCCCGGGAAGCGACGCGGTCGCTCCACATCTCTCCCTCGTCGAGTCCGCGCGCCTCCCGGGCCCCTCCCCCGCCAATGCACGCCACAGCTAAATGATTGCTTCTGCAACGTTTTTTCACATGACGCGCATTTGACAGCTGCTTAAATTCCCGTTAATTGCTGTATTACGCACCGCAACAACCGTCGTCCGCCTCACCCCCGTGATGTCGATTCCGGTGCCAGTTCCCGCCAACCGGAGCCCCACCCCGATGAACCGCAAGACCAGCCTGATCGCCGCCGCCATCGCTGTCGCACTCGGTGGCGCTTCGTTCGCCGCTGCTGCCCAGCAGACCGGCACCGCCGCCAACACCCTCGATACGGTGATCGTCACCGGTACCCGCGTGGCCGACCGTACGGTCGCCGAGTCGCAGTCGCCGATCGACATCATCACCCCGGAAATCCTGCAGTCCACCGGTTCCGGCGAACTGGCCACCGCGCTGTCGCGCGCCCTGCCCTCGCTGAACTTCCCGCGCCCGGCCCTGACCGACGGCACCAGCGGCGTGCGCCCGGCGCAGCTGCGCGGCCTCTCGCCGGACCAGGTGCTGGTGCTGGTGAACGGCAAGCGCCAGCACACCTCGGCGATGATCAACGTCAACGGCACCATCGGCCGTGGCTCCTCGGCGGTGGACATCAATGCCATCCCGATCGCCGCCATCGAGCGCGTGGAAGTGCTGCGTGACGGCGCCTCGGCCCAGTACGGCTCGGACGCCATCGCCGGCGTCATCAACATCGTGCTGAAGGGCAGCGGCAGTGGCGGCAGCCTGGCCGTGGATTACGGCCAGTACTCGGCCGGTGACGGCAACAAGTACCAGCTCTCCGGCGACACCGGCGTCGAGTTCGCCAACGGCCGTGGCCGCGTGCACGTCGCCGGCCAGATCAGCCAGCAGGACGAAAGCAACCGCGCCGGCCCGTACCGCGGCACCACCCCGAACACCGGCAATTTCCCGGCCATCGGTGAAACCACCTTCGTCGTCGGCGACCCGCGCGTGGACGCCACCGCGGCCTCGCTCAACGGCAGCTTCGATTTCAGCGACCACGTGACCGGCTACGCCAGCGCGCTGCTCAGCAACCGCGACATCACCTCGTTCGCGTTCTACCGCTCGCCCAACCACAGCAGCCAGACCGCGCTGCTGTCGCAGATCTACCCGGACGGCTACGTGCCGGAGATCAACCAGTACTCGAAGGACCGCTCGCTGGTGGCCGGCGTCAAGGGCAACACCGACAGCGGCTGGACCTGGGACCTGAGCCTGAACCACGGCGAGAACACCCTGGACTTCAACACCCGCAACAGCATCAACTACAGCCTGGGCGCCACCAGCCCGAGCTCGTTCTACGACGGCACGCTGAAGTACCAGCAGGACATCTTCAATGCCGACTTCACCAAGTCGCTGGACTGGGGCCTGGCCTACCCGGTCACCCTGTCCTTCGGTGGTGAATACCGCAAGGAAAAGTGGGACCAGAACCCGGGCGAACTGAACTCCTACACCGGCACCGGTGCGCAGGGCTTCGCCGGCTTCACCCCCACCAATGAAGTGCACGCCGACCGCCACAACTACGCCGTCTATGCCGGCCTGGAAGCGGATCTGACCGACAAGTTCTCCGCCGGCGTGACCGGCCGCTACGAGGATTACTCGGACTTCGGTGACCGCTTCTCCGGCAAGCTGTCGGCGCGCTATGCCTTCACCGACAAGGTCGCGCTGCGTGCCACCGCCTCCAGCGGTTTCCGCGCCCCGTCGCTGGCCCAGCAGGGTTACCAGGCGGTGACCAGCCAGTTCACCAACGGCGTGTTCGTCGAACGCGGCACCTTCCCCACCACCAGCCAGGCCGCACAGGCGCTGGGCGCTTCGCCGCTGAAGGCGGAAACGTCCACGTCCTACAGCCTGGGCCTGGTGCTGCAGCCGGTGGACCGCCTGTACATCACCGTCGATGCGTACCAGATCGACATCGACAACCGCATCGCGCTGTCGTCCAGCATCACCACCAACGCCGCCACCAGCGCACTGCTGGGCACGCTGGGCCTGCCGCAGGTGACCGCGTTCTCGTACTTCACCAACGGCCTGGACACCCGCACCCGCGGTGTTGATTTCGTCTCCAGCTACACCGTGCCGTTCGCGGCCAGCAGCCTGGAACTGACCGCGGCCTACAGCTACAACGACACCAAGGTGCAGCGCGTCGGCGGCACCCCGGCCGTGTTCGGCACCCTGGGCCTGACCCAGTCGCTGATCGGCCGTGATGAGATCGGCCGCATCGAGGACAGCTACCCGCGCGACAAGACCGTGCTGAGCGGCACCTGGCGTTCGGACCACTGGGAACTGGGCCTGGCGGCCACCCGCTACGGCGAATTCACCGTGCGCAACTCCGCCACCGCCCTGCGTGACCAGACCTACGGCGACAAGTGGGTGCTGGACGCTTCGGTGAGCTACAAGCCGAGCAGCAACTGGACCCTGACCCTGGGCGCGGACAACCTGCTGGACGAATACCCGGACCGCACCGAAGACCTGCAGAACTCGACCTTCGGCATGCTGCCCTACAGCAACTACTCGCCGTTCGGCTTCAACGGCGCGTATGTGTACGGCCGCATCAAGTACAACTGGTAAGGGGTAACGGGCATCTCGGTGGTAGTGCCGGCCGCTGGCCGGCAGACCCTTGCCGTATCTGGAGGAGAGCCCCTTCTTGTTGAAGGGGCGCGCCGAAGGCGGGGGTAGAGGAGAAATGCGTGGGCAAACCCGACGGCCGCGGCACGTGGCCGGCGGGTTTGCCGTATGTGGCCGCATCGGTGAAAATCGGGGCATCCCCCCCGATTTCCTGCGAGTGCCGATGCACCATGACACCGACCTGATCAACATCGTGGCCGTTGGCCTGGGGCTCGCCTTCATCTTCGGCGCGCTGGCCAACAAGCTGCGCTTGTCTCCTCTGGTCGGGTATCTGGTGGCTGGCATCTGCGTCGGCCCGTTCACCCCCGGCTTCGTCGCCGACCAGGCGCTGGCCAACCAGCTGGCCGAACTGGGCGTGATGCTGCTGATGTTCGGCGTCGGCCTGCACTTCTCGCTGAAGGACCTGATGGCAGTGAAGGCCATCGCCATCCCCGGTGCCATCGGCCAGATCGCCGTGGCCACCCTGCTGGGCTGGGGCGTGGCCTGGCTGATGGGCTGGCCGGCCCTGCACGGGGTCATCTTCGGTTTCTCGCTGGCCACCGCCAGTACCGTGGTGCTGCTGCGGGCGATGGAAGAACGCCGCCTGCTGGAAACCCTGCGCGGCAAGATCGCGGTGGGCTGGCTGATCGTCGAGGACCTGGCCTGCGTCCTGGCACTGGTGATGATGCCGGTGCTGGCCGGTGTGTTCGGCCCCGACGCCGCCAAGGAAACCCACACCCTCGGCAGCGTGCTGGCCGACATCGGCTGGACCTTCGTGCAGCTGGGCCTGTTCGTGGCGGTGATGCTGGTGGTCGGCCGCCGGGTCATTCCGTGGATCCTGGAGCGCATCGCCGGTACCGGTTCTCGCGAGCTGTTCACCCTGTCGGTGCTGGCCATCGCGCTGGGCGTGGCGTTCGGCTCGGCCATGCTGTTCGGCGTGTCCTTCGCGCTGGGCGCGTTCTTCGCCGGCATGCTGCTCAACGAATCCGAACTGAGCCACAAGGCGGCGCATGATTCGCTGCCGCTGCGCGATGCGTTCGCGGTGCTGTTCTTCGTCTCGGTCGGCATGCTGTTCGACCCCAACATCATCGTGCAGCACCCGTGGCAGGTGCTGGCGACGGTGGCCATCATCATGTTCGGCAAGTCGGCGGCAGCGTTCTTCATCGTGCGCGCCTTCGGCCACCCGACCAGCACCGCGCTGACCATCTCGGCCAGCCTGGCGCAGATCGGCGAATTCGCCTTCATCATCGCCGGCCTCGGCGTCGCCCTGCAGATCCTGCCGAAGGAAGGCCAGTCGCTGGTGCTGGCCGGCGCGCTGGTGTCGATCATGCTGAACCCGCTGGTGTTCGGCCTGCTGGACCGCTGGCAGGTCAAGCAGGAGCAGTCGCCGCAGGCGGCCGAACCCGAAGAGGCCACCGGCCCCTCGCGCGACCTGCATGGCCACGCCATCGTGATCGGCTACGGCCGCGTCGGCAGCGAGCTGGCGCAGGTGCTGCGCGACCGTGGCGTGCCGGTGCTGGTGATCGATGACAACAAGGAACATGTCGAGCAGGCGCACGCCAAGGGCCTGGCGGCGATCCGCGGCAGTGCCGCCGCCGACCGGGTGCTGGCCGAGGCCCATCCGGAGCGCGCGAAGATCGCGGTGCTGGCCATTCCGCAGCCGTTGGAAGCCGGTGAGGCGCTGGCCAAGCTGCGGGCGATCAACCCGGACCTGACCCTGCTGGCGCGGGCGCACAGCGATGCGGAAGTGAAGCATCTGCTGGAACACGGTGCCGATGGCACGGTGATGGCCGAGCGCGAGCTGGCGTATTCGCTGGCGGAGATGATCATGTCGACGCCGCCGTACCGGAACCTGGGGCAGCACAGCATCCCGGTGGTGTGAGGGGTGGGGCGTGGCAGGGCTTGCAGCCCTGCACCTGCAGAATCAACGGCAACTTCAACGCCAAAAGCTGACTATCCGTGGGATGGCGGGGCGGGGGGGCGGGGGGCGGGGCCCCGCTAACCCACCAAATGGGGGTGGTGAGGGCCCAAAAAAAGCCCCGCCCCCCCCCC